>NZ_JBIPKI010000025.1:0-33072 GCF_044068515.1 Desulfurivibrio nitratireducens | reverse complement strand
CCCGTCACCCAGAGCATTCCCCTGGTGTGGCAGGAAAACTCCCTTTTTACTCTGGTCTCGTTTTTTTATAATGCGGCTGAATTTTCGATTCGTCAAGAATTTAAAATGCAGTTAGGGTGGAAAAAACCGGTGATCCTAATTTCTTCGTCTGTATGCGTCGCGGCGATCATCAACTGAAAGCATGAAGATGATTTGTTCAGCCTGGTCGACCAGGTAGAACACCCTGAACTTTCCGACACGATAGCGCCAGGTCGGAGGAGCGTACCCCTTAAGCTTCCTGATGTTGGGACCAAGAAAGGGATCTTGGCGGAGCTGGGGGTAAACATACTCCGTCAGCTTCATTCCGACAAAGCGAGAAGCTCCGGCAGGGAGTTTGTCGAGTTTCTGCAGAAACTCAGCGGTCTCGAATATCCGAAACTCAGACAAAGCGGCCACGTCCCGCCTTGGCATCCTTGAGCCCGCGTTTCAGGCTCCGGTTCAGTTCTACATTCGCTTCGATTTCTGCCATTTCGAATTCGTCCACCAACTGTTCAGCCTCGACATAGCGTGAGGCCGCGGTCTCGATAAAATTCGAAAGAGGCCGATTCTCGCGCTCGGCGAGGGTGCGGAAACGCTCGTAAGCCTGTTCAGACAGTCTCAAAGTAACGGTTTTTGCCATTATCCACCTCGCATCTATTGTTTGCGTATAGAATACAAAGGAATACGATGGTAGTCAATCGTACACTTGGTAAACGCCCAAATGAGCGGCGCCGTTCAACGTTTTCTCCGCCAACCTTGGGGTTCACCAACCTTGGTGGGTAGAAAACAAAAAAAACCCCGGCCGGGGTTTGGCCCAGCCGGGGAAGAGAGCGGGTTTGCAGGCAAGAAATTGGTGTCTGACTCTGATTTCTAGGCCTTGGCCTCCTGGGACGGCTCGAGTTTTAACCACAGAGAGCACAGAGGACCCAGAGGTTAAAAGCGGGCTTGAGCGGCCGCTTTTCCTGCGTTCCTCTGTGCTCTCTGTGTTCTCCGTGGTTAAGAAAAAAATCGGTGTCTGACCCCAATTTCTCGGGGATCAGGCGGCCCGGGCGAGGGGTTGGACCTCCTGGTCGAGGCGACCGGCGAGCTTTTCCCGGGCCACCTCCATATCGTAGCGTGATTGCAGGTTGAGCCAGAACTGGGCCTCCATGTTGAAGTACCGCCCCAGGCGTAAGGCCGTGTCGGCGGTGATAGCCCGGCGACCCAACACGATTTCGTTGACCCGGCGGGGCGTGACCCCGATACCCCGGGCCAGCCGGTACTGGCTGACGCCCAGGGGAACCAGAAATTCGGTCAGCAGAATCTCGCCGGGGTGAATGGGAGCAAAATCGCGCTTGGTCATCATAAGCCTCTCAGTGATAATCGACGATCTCCACGTCGTAGGCGTCGCTGCCCCGCCAAACGAAGCATATCCGCCATTGCCGGTTGATCCGGATGCTGTGCTGTCCTTGCCGGTCGCCGCGCAATTCTTCCAAATGGTTGGCCGGAGGCACCCGCAGAGTTTCAAGCAAGGTGGCGGCATGGAGGATTTCCAGCTTCATCGCCGCTTGCCGCTGGATTACCTGGGGCAATTGGGAAGAAAACCGGCCCCGGAAGATTTTTTCCGTTGCCTTGCAGCGGAAGGATTTGATCATGTCCCATATTATCTGAACGGGATATTATCGTCAAGGGATATCAACCTGGCCCTTTGCAAATGCCTGCATCGGCGGTTCTCGCCGGTTGCCGCTGGTTTTTATTAACCACAGAGGACGCAGAGGACACAGAGATTGACAGCGGGCTGGAGCGGTCGCTTTTCCTGGTTTTCTCTGTGCTCTCTGTGTTCTCTGTGGTTAAAAACAGCATAAAAAAACCGCCTCCCAGGCGCGGGGGGCCGGGAAGGCGGTTGCTGAGAAAGAAATTGGTGGGTGACTCTAATTTCTCCCTCTGGTACCAACTTTGGTAGCGGGAAAACAAAAACCCCCGGCCGGGGTTTGGCCCAGCCGGGGGAAGGGAGTCGGTTTCCAGAAGGGAAAGAAATTGGTGTCTGACCCTAATTTCTCTATTTCTTCAAATAACCCCAGGCACCAGCCTCACAGGATTCTGTCATGCCATCGTAGGTGACCGTCGCCGTTATGCTAAATCCTTCACCATAAGGATCGGCATCCTCACAAACGTTAGTCGTTGAGTTATAAACTATACTGCCCAACCCGACCCACTCGAGGTGATAGTTCACCCACAGGATCCAGCCATCCGGGACTACAATTCCTCCGATGTGATCCGCGGAGCCGCCGGGAATCTCGTCATTTACCTCATCAAACCCGGCTTGGGTCAAGCCGGAGAATGGGGGAGAAAAAACGGCGGCATGGATCGCCTGAGCGCCCTTAGGGATAACCCCGTAACGAACAAAGTCCACATCAACAGTCTGCTCTGATTCGGTAGTATTCACCCAGGTCACATTGTAGTAAAACTGGCCCGGATTGGTGGCAACACCGGTTCCTCTCTTGTTGGTGACGATGGCAAACCGGCCGTTGTCACTCCCCGAGGCCTCTACAGGGTTGCCAGCGCAATCAGCCAACAACAATCCGGACGAATCCGTCATGTAGCAGTTGGTGTTGTCAGAATCGTCCACTTCGCCGACTATAACGCGGTAATGGATATTTGGTGCTTTTGGTGGGTTGAGACTCACCTTAACCTTATCTTTTCCTGAACCAACATCAGGGGAACTAACACTGATGTTGCTACTGCCCACGTAGTTACCTTCATACAGAACACCAGTTGTGATAGCGATATTAGCTATCTTACAATTATGTGAAGCCGGATCCCCATCAAATTCTTTAGTAAATCGCACGGAATCCGGGACAGTAACTCCGTTAAGATTGCCAGCCGGACTTCCAAAAGTGTAAGTGACCGATTCCCATGTCGGATCGCTCTCCGGGGTAGATCCAGTCAAACAAAACTTGATCGGCAAACTGACGTTCAAGCTGCCACCGTCATCGATGGCAAACTGATAAGTAAAATTGTTACCAGCTTCCACTGCTGTCTCATAAATTTTAGAACAAGGGAAACTGCCTACATTCAACAAATTGCCGCTCGGGCGGCTTGAGCAGAGCCATTAAATCCCGGCGTTCAAAGAGATTAAGCTGGAGCAGCCTTAGCATCTGCTGCATCGACAGGTCAATTTTGGCCTTGAATTTCAGGAAGGCCAGCAGGAGGTATACGCAGAGAGCAATCCAAAGCTGGGTCAGCACGGCATTTTTCGTGGTGCCGAGGAAGGTTTTGACCTTGAGATTCTGCTTGATCCATTTGAAGAACAGCTCGATTTGCCAGCGCTCTCGGTACAGCTCGGTGATGGTTTTGGCATCGAGATGATGGGCGTTGGTGAGAAATCGGAACTCCTTGCCGGTATCTGGATTAAGGAAACAGACCAGGCGAAACGGCTCGGGGATATTATTCAAGAAAACCTCGCGGTCGTCGGTGATTCCGCCCGCCTTAAGGCCCGGTCGCCTGGGACCGCTCTCGAGGACGGCATTGCTCTTCAGACGGGTGACAAAAAAGACGCCGGCCTTGGTGAGAGCCTGGTACCACTGATAATCGTTGAAACCCCGGTCAAAGACGGCGATGGAGCCCCGGGGCAGGTTCAGAGCCTTGGCCCACTGGCTTTCATGCCCCTTGCCGTCGGTGAGCGCGATAAACGAAGGCAGATAGCCGTCGGCATCCAGGCCGACATGGAGTTTGATCGCCCCTTTGGTTTTGCGGAACTTGGCCCAGGGGAAAACGGCAAGACAGAGATCAATGGTGGTGGCATCCAAGAGGTAGAGCCGGTTCTTGAACTTGAAGCGGTGGCCGGGGGCAAATTGCCGGCAACGCTCCAGTAATTTGAAAAAGACCGCTTCATAGAGGGAAGCGGGTTGGTTTTCGTTGACCCGGGCCAGGGTGGCGCGGGAGCAGGCCCTGATCCCCAGATGGTAAGCTTTGCGTGCTTGAGCGCCGAGGTTCATCACGATGTCCCGCAGGCTTTGCCGGCCGGAAAGTTGGCCGGTGAACATGGCCATAAACTGGGTCCAGCGGCTGAAGGAGCGAAATTTCTGACCCCGGTGGTGGTCTTTGGCCAGTGAGTCAAATTCATGTCTCGGCAGAAATGCAGCAATTTGTCTGAGGATTGTGTTATGATGGGCCATGGCTCGGATCTCCTTGTTTTGGTAAATGTTTTGGCAAATTCATTATACCTCAAGGAGACACCCGAGCCTTTATTTATTTGAATTCCTTTGCAAATTTATGAGACAGCAGTGACCAGCTTCAGTCGCCATGACCCCGCCCGGCTCAGAAGGCTCAGCAGTAACGGAGTGATTAATAGTTGTGTCGGCTTCGGCCAGGCTCGCCCCCGCCACTGCAAGCGGCAATGCGAGAGCCATCACCCCAACCACCCTGAGCAATATCGGGTTAACCCATCCTAAGGAATTTTTTAATTTCGCTGTCATTTTCATGCCCACACCTCCTCTTGTTTTGAACAACCCATGCCTCTAAAGATAGCTAGATCAGGCATATTCACGCCTCACCTCCTTTGAACCCCAGGAAGCACAACCCCACCCGGCAGCGGCCCCGGCTGTCGGCCTGGACCCATTGGACCCGGGCGAAGACCGGCAGCTTGACCCCGTTGCCGTTGTCGCCGGGCAGGAGCTTGATCAGTTCTCCTTTTTCCAGCGGGCAGTCGGTTTCCAGCCCCAGGCCGTGGGCGCTGAGGTCGATGCCCACCGCCTGGCGCCGCAGGGGCTCCTCGCCCGGGCGGCCGGCCCGGGTTACGCTGAGTTCGAAGGACAGCGCCTGCCGGAATGCGGTGCGTTGGCTGATTCTTTGGTCGCTGCCCTGCCTCATGGTGGCTCCCCGGTGGTGGTTTACGATTCCATTTAGCCTGAGTGCCGGGGGGAAGTAAATCCCTCGAAAGTGGGGTTTTTGGGGGTGGCCAGAAAAAAGCATGGGAATGATGCGAGGGTTGGATTTTTTACCACAGAGGACCCAGAGAGCACAGAGAAGTCGGAGCTGGTTGAGCCGGTGACGGCCCGAGGGGACGGCTGATGGAGTCAACTACGAGAGAAAAAGGGTACAGATTTATTTTTGAAAGCAAAAAAAATCTGTACCCTTAATTTTAAGCCAAACAGGGTCGTTCAATCCGGCAGTTCTCTGTGCTCTCTGGGTTCTCTGTGGTTAACTTACAGCTTACCCGACAACCCCAGCATAGCCCCGGCGCAATAAGGCAATCCGCGCCAAAGATTCCTGCAAGCGCCGGGCACTGAGCTCCCCGTTAGCCAAAGCCGCCCGCAGGCGGGCGGTGGCGGCCCGGACCAGGGCGTGGTCGGCGCAGATCAGCAGCAGGTCGGCCCCGGCCTGGATCGAAGCCAGGGCCGCTTCGGCCACCTCGTGGTGGCGGCTGATCGCCCCCATTTCGAGATCGTCGCTGACGATGACCCCCTGGTAGCCCATTTTTTCCCGCAGCAGTTCGGTGAGAATCGTCGGCGAGAGGGTGGCGGGCCGCTCGGGGTCAAGGGCCGGGTAGATGGTGTGCGAGGTCATGATCGCCGCCACCCCGGCCGCGGCGGCGGCCTGGAAGGGGGGCAGGTCGTCCTGCTCCAGCTCGGCCCGGCTACGGGTGAGGGCCGAGATTTCCCGGTGGGGGTCGAGCCGGGCAAAGCCCAGGCCGGGAAAATGCTTGGCGCAGGCGGCCAGGCCGTGGGCCTGCATGGTTTGAATGACCAACACGCCGAGGCGGGCGACCACCGCCGGGTCGGCTCCCAGCACCCGCCGTTCCATGTAATAACCCTGGCCGGCGGGGCAGAGATCGAGGACCGGGGCCAGGTTGCAGTTGATTCCCACCCGGCCCAGTTCGGCGGCGCAGGTCCGGGCGTAGGCGCGCAAAGCGGCCTCCGGCTCCGGCCCTTCGGCCAGCCGGCGGGCGTCGGCAAACTGGGTGAAGGGGGGGCCGAGGCGGCTGACGCTGCCCCCTTCCTGGTCGATGGCGATCAGCGGCGGCCCCAGCCCAGCCTGGCGGCAGGTTTGGGCGAGTTCGGCGCAGAGCCGGGTAAGCTGCTCGGGATCGGCCACGTTGCGCTTGAAGAGGATGAAGTCGTTGATCCGCTGGTGGTGGATCAGTTCCCGGGTGGAGTCATCGATGGTCAGCCCCGGCAGGCCGACCATCAGCAGGCCGCCGGGTTCGCGTTCAGGGGGGGAGATCGTCATGGTCAACTCATGGGCTGAGGGGGGCGATTATTAACCACCGAGATATGTTTTTTAAACTTTTGAGAGCTGTTTTTTAGACCACAGAGGACACAGAGAGCACAGAGATTTTTTTTAAAAAAAAGCGGCAACGCTTTATCTTTTTTTCTCTGTGTCCTCTGTGTCCTCTGTGGTTCATAAATCAGCGCCCTCGGTGGTTACCCCGGCTAAGGCGTCAACCCCGGGTTTGATAAGACAACGGATCCGGGCAACCGGCGGCGGCGAAGCCCCGCAGCCGCAGGATGCAGGCGTCGCAGCGGCCGCAGGGGCGGTGCCGGGAGTCGGGATCGTAGCAGGAATGGGTCTGGGAGTAGTCCACCCCCAGTTCCCGGCCCTGGGCGATGATCTCGGCCTTGCTGAGATGGAGCAGGGGGGCCTGGAGGCGGAAGGGGCGCCCTTCCCGGCCCGCCTTGCTGCCCAGGTTGAGGGCGGCGGTCAGGGCGGCGAGATAGTCGGGGCGGCAGTCGGGGTAGCCGCTGAAATCGACGGCGTTGACCCCGATAAAGATGTCCCGGGCCCCCAGTACCTCGGCCCAGGCGGCGGCATAGGCCAGGAAGATGGTGTTGCGGCCCGGCACGTAGGTAATCGGAATCTCGCCGGCGGGCTCAGCTTCGGCCAATTGGCGGTCCTTGGGCACCGCCAGGCCGGCGGCGGTCAGAGCCGAGCCGCCGATGGCGTCCAGTTCCAGGCGCAGGACCAGATGCTCGGCCGCCCCCCAGCGGGCGGCATTGGCCCGGGCCAATTCCAACTCGCGGGTATGGCGCTGGCCGTAAGCGAAGGAAAGGCAGCAGCAGCGGTACCCCGCCCTGGTCGCCAGGGCCAGCACCGTGGTGGAATCGAGCCCGCCGGAAAGCAGCACCACCGCCGGGCCTGGCTGGTCGTTGATGGTGGTCATGCCGCCCAGCTAACCATTTGCCGGGGCCGGCGTCAAATGGATAAAGATAAAAAAATTAACCACAGAGGGCACAGAGAACGCAGAGAGAAAAAAAACCAAGCGGGCCGCTTTAACCCGATTTTCTCTGTGCTCTCTGTGCCCTCTGTGGTCAGTTAAGCAGCCTCCCCACAACCCCAGCCGCGCCGCCGCCAACCGGCCGTCTCCGGGTGCCGCCCTTGATTGACATTAAAAGCCGGTCCGTGGTTGAATAGGAGCCATGATCCTCTTTGCCGACCATCAACAACTCGGGCGCCGGCTGCTGCGGCGCAGCCTGGAGCTGGCGGCCATCTGGCTGGTGCTGACCGGGGCCCGGCCGGAGGCCCTGCTGCCGGGCCTGGTGGTGGTGCTCTCCGCCGCCGTGGCCACCCTGCTCTTGCCGCCGGGGGGCTCCTGGCGCTGGCGGCCTCTGGCCCTGGCCCGCTTCTTCCCCTATTTCCTGGGGCGCTCGCTGGTGGCCGGCTTCGACGTGGCCCGGCGGGCCTTCAGCCCCGACCCGGCCCTGCAGCCCGGCCTGGTCGAATTCGCCTGGGGCCTGCCCCCCGGCCCGGCCCGGGTTTTTATGGCCAACGTCATCTCCCTGCTGCCCGGCACCCTCAGCGTCGGCATCAGCCCCGAAAATCTGCAGATTCACACCCTGAACCACAATCCCGGCCTGGAAGGAGAGCTGCGCCGGCTGGAAACCATGGTGGACCGGCTCTTCAAGCAGGAAACGGCCCCCCCGGCGGCGGCCGGCGGGAAGGAGGGCGAACCGCGATGAACAGCGATACCTTTCTGCTGGCCTGCGTGCTGCTGCTGCTGCTCACCATCTGCCTGGGCCTGGTCCGGGTGGTGCGGGGGCCGACGGCGGCGGACCGGATGCTCAGCGCCCAGCTTTTCGGAACCACCGGGGTGGCGATCTTTCTGCTGCTGGCCGAACTGCGGGCCGACCCGGCCCTGCGCCATGTCGCCCTGATTTACGCCCTGCTGGCGGCGGTGACGGTGATCGCCTTCGTCCGCCGCTTCCGGGCCGCCGGCGCCGCCACCGGGGCAGAGCCGGAGGCCGCGGCCGAAACCAGCCCAACCGGGGAGCAGCGCTGACGGTGGAAACCATGGTCGTTTTGCGCGAATGGTTGGCCCTGGGGCTGATCGCGGCCGCCCTGCCCTTTTTCCTCGGCGGCACCCTGGGGCTGCTGCGCTTTCCCGACACCCTGACCCGGATCCACGCGGTAACCAAGGCCGACAACGTCGGTCTGGGCCTGCTGGTGACCGGGCTGATCCTGCGCAACTGGTCGCCGGCGGTCAGCGCCGAACTGCTGCTGATCTGGCTCCTGGTCCTCTCGGCCGGGGCCACCGCCGGCCACCTGGTGGGGGCGGCGGCCTTGGAGGACCAGGAGCCGGCGCCGCCCGAGGGAGGCGGGCCATGAAGCCGCTGCTCGGGGGGCTCGACCTGGTTCTGGCCGCCACCCTGCTGGGGCTGGCCTGGGCGGTGCTTTTCAGCCGGGGCCGCTTCCGGGCGGTGGTCCTCTTCGTCGCTTTGGGTCTGGTAATGGCCCTGGTCTGGGTGCGCCTGGCCGCCCCGGAAGTGGCCCTGGCCGAGGCGGCCATCGGAGCCGGGATCACCGGGGCGATGCTGCTGGCCGCCCTGCCCCGGCCGGGGATCGCCAAGCCCCGGCGCCGCTCCCGCCTGGAACGGGCGGCCATCAACACCGCCGGCGCCGGGGTGCTGCTGCTGATGGCCGGGGCCGCCTACCTGCTGCTGGCCCTGCCGCCGGGCCGGATCGGGCCCGGCCCGGCCACCCTGGAGGCCATGGAAGCCAGCGGGGTAACCAACCGGGTCACCGCGGTGCTGCTCAACTTCCGCAGTTTCGATACCCTGCTGGAGCTGGCGGTGCTGCTGCTGGCGGTGATCGGGGCCTGGGCCCTGGGCCGCTGGCGCCCGCAAGCAGCGGCCGAGGCGGTCAACCCCATTCTCCTGACCCTGGTCCGGGGGGTGATGCCGCTGGGAATCCTGATCGCCGGCTACCTGACCTGGATCGGCGACTGGGCCCCGGGCGGCGCCTTCCAGGGCGGGGCGATTTTGGGAGCGGCGGCCATTCTGCTGGCCCTGGTGGGCCGGCCGCTGCCCGATTTGTTCCCCCACGGGCTGCTGCGGCTGGTGCTGGTGGCGGGCCTGCTGGTCTTCCTCGGCCTGGGCGCCCTGCCGCTGGGCCTGGGACTGCTCTTTCTCCAGTATCCTCCGGAACAGGCCGGCGGCATCATCCTGGCCATCGAGGCGGCGGCGGCCCTGAGCATCGGCCTGGCCCTGGCCCTGCTGGTTTACGTCCAGCAGCAGCGGGCCCCGGGCCCGGAGCCCCCGCCCGGCAAGGGGGAACCGCGATGAACGCCGGCCTGCTCTACGGCCTCACCGGCCTGGCCCTCTTCGGCCTGGGCTTTGCCGCCCTCTTTATCCGCCGCTCCCTGCTGCGCAAAATTCTGGCCATCAACATCTGCGGCAGCGGCATTTTTCTGCTGATGATCAGCGTCGCCTACGACCCGGCCGGCGGCGCCCCCGACCCGGTCCTCCACGCCCTGGTCCTCACCGGGATCGTGATCACCGTCAGCATCACCGCCTTCGCCCTGGCCCTGGCCGACGGCCGGAGCGACCGCCACGAGGGGGAACCGCGCCCCAAGCTGCGGTGCTGCTGCTGGTTTATCGTGGCCAAAATGATGCCGGTGGCCACCGCCACGTTGAGGGATTCCACTCCCGCGGCCAGGGGAATGGCGATAAGGTGATCGCAGTGGCGGCGAACCAGGGGCCGGATGCCTTTCTGTTCATTGCCCACCACCAGGCAGATCGGACCGCTGAAGGTGGTGTCGTAAAGGCTTTGCGGAGCATCGCCGCCGGCTCCGTAAATCCAGAAACCGTGCTGCTTAAGCTGGTCGAGGGCGGCGGCCAGATTGGTGACCTGGCAGATCTCCACCAGGGGCAGGGTGCCGGCGGACGCTTTCATCACCGTGCCGGTCAGGGGGGCGCTGCGGTCCTTGGGCATGATCAGGGCGCTGACCCCGAAGGCGGCGGCGGAGCGGACAATGGCGCCCAGGTTGTGGGGATCCTGGATGGAATCCAGGGCCAGCACCAGGGGAGGGGCCGGGGCCGCGGCCAACCGGGGCAGCAATTCGGCCAGGGTTAGCGGCTGAAGGACTTTTATCCTGGCGACCACCCCCTGGTGGGGAACCGCGTCCGGTTCCGCCAGCGGCAAGGGGGCATCGAGGTGAATGGTGATCCGGTGGCTTTCGGCCAGGGCGAGCAGCTCACGGACCCTTTGATCCTGGCGCCCCGGGGCGACATAGAGGGCGGTGACCTGTTCCGGCCGGTGGCGGAGCAGGGCGTTCAGGGGATGGATGCCCCAGACTGTTTCCGCCGGGGCCGGCGGCTTGCCGGCGCTGTGATCAGGCCGGGGCCCGGTTGCTCCGAAAGATCGAGGCTTGGCCGGCCGGCGGCCCGGCGGGGCGGTTTTGGGCTGGGGCGGCGGCTGGGAGCGTCTTTTCATAACAGACCGTTTTTTGCGGTTGACTCAGGCCGATGGGACCTGCATGCAGGTTGCTTCAGGCTCGGTAGGGGGGCAGGGGAGTGCCGTCGGGGAGTCGACGCCGGCGGCAGCGCTCGGCGCTGATGATTGCTTTGAGCAGGGCTTCGGCTTGGGCCAGAACGTCGTTGACTACCAGGTAGTCGTACCACTCCGCTTCGACCATTTCCCGGCGGGCATTTTCCAGGCGCAGGGCGATGACCTGGGGATCATCGGTGTTGCGGCCCCGCAAGCGCTGTTCCAGGACATGCGCCGAGGGTGGGGCGATAAAGAGAAAAACGGGATCGATGTCGGCCAATCCCTTCAACTGGCGGGCTCCCTGGACATCGATATCGAGGACGACATCTCCGCCTTGCTCGAGGACCCGGTTTACCGCCTGGCGGCTGGTGCCGTAAAAATTGCCGTGGACTTCGGCCCACTCGAGAAAATCCCCGTGCTCCCGGCGGCGGAGAAAATCAGCCCGGTCGACGAAATGGTAATCAACCCCGTCCCGTTCCCCCCGCCGGGGCTGCCGGGTGGTATGGGAAACGGAAAAGCCGATTCTTGGCGTGGCGGCCAGGATTCTTTTCAGCAGGGTGGTTTTGCCGGCCCCGGAGGGAGCGGAAACCACGAAGAGGCAGCCTTGGCTCATCGGCCGATTTCCTTGAGCGGCTGCTCTTCCTCGCCCTTGCCCCGGTGCTCCGCCGGGGCCGAAAAACGCAGGGAGATGGTTTCCGGCTGCACCGAGGAAAGCACCACGTGGTTGCTGTCGAGGATAATGATCGAACGGGTCCGGCGACCCTCGGTAACGTCGATCAGCCTTTTCTGTTCCCGGGCCTCGTCGCGCAGTTTCTTCATCGGCGAAGACTTGGTGTTGACCACCGCCAGCACCCGCCCGGCCGGCACCGCGTTGCCGAAACCGACATTGATCATTCTTTGATCCATGGCTAATTCATCCCTTCTTTATCGTTATGGCCGGGCAACCCCCGGCCGCTCCCGCCCGGGTGGCGCCGGGCCGCGGCCAGGGCCCCGGCCCTGGTCCGGTTAAAGCGGCGGGATGATGCGGAAATTATTCCAGGTTCTGGACCTGCTCCCGCATCTTCTCCACTTCGTTTTTCAACTCCACGCTCAAATGGGCGACCCCGGCCTCGCTGATCTTGGAGGCGATGGTATTGATCTCCCGGAAAAATTCCTGGAGCAGAAAATCCAGCCGGCGGCCGGTGGGTTCGTCCGCCTCCAGGAAGGAGGTGAATTGTTCCAGGTGGCTGCCCAGGCGGACCAGCTCCTCGCTGATATCGGCCTTGTCGGTGAGCAGGGCGATTTCCTGGGCCAGTCGTAACGGTTCGATCTCGGCCCCGTTGAGCAGCTTTTCCAGGCGCTGTTGCAGCTTGGCCCCCCGCCGGGCCACCAGTTCCGGGATCTCGGCGCTCAGGCGCTCGACGTGGCGGCCGATGCCGGCCAGCCGCTCCTTAAGTTCCCTTTTGGTGGCGTCGCCCTCGCGCTCCCTCATCAGCCGGGTGTTTTCCAGGGCGGCGGCCAGGGCCGCCCGGATCAGGGGCCAATCTCCCTCGGGGTCTTCCCTTTCTTCCGCCGGCACAAAAACGCCGGGCAGATCCTTGATCATCCCCAGCGAAGGGCGGTCGGCCAGGCTCAATTCATCCCGGAGCTCCTGCAGACAGCGCAGGTATTCGCGGGCCAGGGGCAGATCGACGGCCAGCCTGGTCGCGGCCGACTCGCCGCCGTTGAGGCTCAGGGTCACCTCCACGTGGCCGCGGCTGTACTCGTTGCCGACCTCCCGCTTGATGGTCTCTTCCAGCGGGGCATAATGGCGGGGCAGGCGCAGTTTGATATCACAGTAACGGTGGTTGACCGAGCGAATCTCCACGGTCCAGGTCCGGTCGCCGGCGGCGGCTTCACCGCGGCCGAAGGCGGTCATGCTGCGGGGATAGCTCATAAGCGACGGATTCTCCCTGTTCTGGCCCGGCCAACGGCAAAAAACCGGCCGGGGGTGTCTGGTCTGGCCAGGCGGCAGACGGCCTGGCGGCCGGCCGCCGCCACGGCTGGGCGGGACCGGAACGGCCGTGCTTACCGGAAGGTAAGGCGGTCACTATATCCCGCCGGCCCGGCCTTGGCAAGAATCTCTTGGCCGGGCGGGTTCGGAGGCGGCGGGTATGTCATAAAGGTCTTAAGGCATCGTTTTATATAGGTTTCGATTGCAATTTTGGGCGGGATGATCGAATATCGAACAATTCGCATTTTCTCCAAGCGGGATAAATCCCCGTCCAGCGGCAGCAGCGGCTGCCGATTTGCTGCGTGCGCCGATGGACCAAAAATTCAGACGGGTTGCCTGATGCGGGTTCTGATCCTCGAAGACCAGAATATGGATGCCGATTTGGTTGAGCGTGAAGCCCGGCAGGTTTTGCCCGAGGCCGATTTTTTGCGGGTGATCAGGCGGGATGAGTTCACCGCCGCCCTGGCTGAATTCAAGCCCGAGCTGATTTTGTCGGACTTCCAGTTGCCCGATTTCGACGGGATGGAAGCCATCCGGCTGGCCCGGGCCCACGATCCCCAAGTCCCTTTTCTGCTCATTACCGGGGCCACCGACGAAGAGACGGCGGCGGCCACCATCCGGGCCGGGGCCTGGGATTATGTCCTCAAGGACCGGCTCACCCGTTTGGGTCCCGCCATCACCGAGGCCCTGGAGCGGCGGCGGCAACTGGAGGAACAGCGGCGGGATCTGGAGCGCTTAAGGGAGCGGGAGGCCATTTATCGCAGCCTCTTTACCGACAATCATGCCGTGATGCTGATCATCGATCCGGCCAGCGGCGCGATCATCGACGCCAACCCCGCCGCCATCGACTATTACGGCTGGAAGCGCGAGGAACTGCTGGTCAAACGGATTGACGAGATCAACACCCTTGCGCCGGAAGAGATCCGGCAGGAAATGGCCCGGGCCCGCGGCCTGGGGATCAACCATTTTCACTTCCAGCATCGCCGGGCCGACGGCAGTGTCCGAGATGTCGAAGTTTTCAGCGGTCCCATCGCCATTGCCGGCCAGCAATTGCATTACTCCATCGTTCATGATGTCAGCCAGCGGCTGCAAGCCCAGCGGCAACTGGCCGAACAGCGGGACCGGCTCCAGGTGATCCTCGGTGATATCGCCACCATGATCCGCCAAGTGACGAAAAACGAGCTGACCGATATTCGGCTCAAGCTGCCCCTGAACCAGGAAGCCTGCTGGCAATTCATGGCCTGCGGCCGCCCGGATTGTCCCTCCTACGGCAAAGAAGCCCTCCAGTGCTGGGTCGTCGCCAACACCCGCTGCGACAGTTCTCGGCCGGAGGATGGGGATTTTACCCGCAAGATCGCCTTATGCCGGCAGTGCCGTTATTACCAGAAGGCGGTGGCTGATCCTTTTTTGCGGATCGGCATGGAGTTCTGTCGCATGATGGAGGTTGTCGACCGCAAGAACAGAGAGTTGCAAAAGGCTTACGAGGAACTCAAGGCGGCCCAGGCCCATCTGGTGCAACAGGAAAAAATGGCCTCCATCGGGGCGCTGGCCGCCGGCGTGGCCCATGAGATCAACAACCCGGTGGGTTTTATCCGCAGCAATCT
Source organism: Desulfurivibrio nitratireducens (assembly GCF_044068515.1). Taxonomy (NCBI): domain Bacteria; kingdom Pseudomonadati; phylum Thermodesulfobacteriota; class Desulfobulbia; order Desulfobulbales; family Desulfobulbaceae; genus Desulfurivibrio; species Desulfurivibrio nitratireducens. The sequence goes on along the minus strand of NZ_JBIPKI010000025.1, from coordinate 18,735 downwards.
CAACACCATGGCCAGATACACCCGCCGGCTGGTCGATTATTTAAACCTCCAAAGCGAACTGGCCGCAAGCAAACCCCACAACGGAGCCGGCGAACTGGCCGAGCGGGCTCGCGCCCTGCGCCTCGAGCAGGTAATGGCCGATTTGCCCGGCCTGATCAGCGAATCCCAGGAGGGGGTAGAACGAATCCGGGGTATCGTCAGCGGGCTCAAAAGTTTTTCCCGGCCGGATCAGCCCCGCCACCAGGAAGCGGTCGATATCAACCAGATCCTGGAGGAGACCCTGCGGGTGGCCTGGAACGAATTGAAATACAAGGCGAAGATCACCAAGAATTACGGTGATTTACCCTTGCTTAACTGTTACCCCCTCCAACTCAGCCAGGTTTTCCTTAACCTGCTGGTCAACGCCGCCCAGGCCATTGCCGAGCAGGGAGAGATCTCCCTTAAGACCGGGATCGCCGGGGGAGCATTGACGGTAGCCATCGCCGATGACGGCGAGGGCATCGCCCCGGAAAATCGCAGCCGCCTCTTTGAGCCCTTTTTCACCACCAAAGAGGTGGGCGAGGGCACCGGCCTGGGCCTCAGCATCAGTTACGACATCGTCGTCAACCAGCACGGCGGCCGGATCGAGGTGGAGAGCGAACCGGGCCGGGGCAGCGTCTTTACGGTGCTGCTGCCCTTGGCCGGCCCGCCAATCCCGGCTTGAGCGGCACGGATAGGCAAGGGGAAAGTGATTTTTTTACGGTTCAGTTTTTTGATCTTGCGGTTGTTTTTTGCTATGGTGGGAAAATCGGCCTCTCGCATTGGGCGGACGGCCAACTTGCACACTGCTTTTGTTTGCCGGCCGCGGCAATAAAAAAGGGGGCGGGAGTGGCGGAACCACAGGCAGGCCAAAACCGGGCAGCGACCGGGCCACGCCCTCCTTTGACCGTTGCCGCCGGCGGCTTGGCCCTGGCCGTGATCCTCTTGGGCATCATGGTCCTGCTGGGCTGGCTGCTGCAATGGCCCGAGCTGAGTTCCTTTGGCGGGGGCAGATATCCCATGGCCCCCAGCACCGCCCTTTTTTCCCTGGTTTTTGGCGGCGGGGTGCTGGCCCTGCTTCTGCCTCGGCGCGCTTTCTGGCGGCGCCTGGTTTTTCTGCCCCTGCTGGCCCTCGCGGTCTTGCTGGCCCTGGCGGTTATCTTCCTCTCTTTCCAGGGCATTTATTCCCCCCTCGAACACCTGGGCCTGGCGATCTCCGGAGAACTGAACGGGGCGCCCCTCGGCCATATGTCGCCGCTGAGCGCCCTCTCTTTCAGCTTGATCGGGCTGGTCCTGATTTTGCTTTTGGCCGGCGGCGATTCGTTGCCGCGCTGGCAGTTATGGGCGGCTTTGGCTCAGGCTTCGGTTCCGGGCCTGTTGGCCTTTATGTTGGTATTGGCTTACCTTATTGGCGCCCCCGTCCTGCAGGGCAGCTTGCTGGTGCCCGTGGCCCTGCCCACCGCCCTGGCCTTTCTGCTGCTGGCCGCCAGTCTGCAACTGGTGCTGGCTCAGCGTCTCCTGCCGGTTTCTCTGCATCCGGCGGGGGAGGAGATGCGTCCCTTTTACGGCCTGCTGCTGATTTTCGTTCTGCTGGTGGGGGGTATTGTTACTGCCGGGTTCATTTCTTTCCGCCACCACGAGCAGGAGCATCGCGCGGCGATAGAGCAAAAGATGAGCTCCATTGCCCTGCTCAAAGCCGAACGGATCAGCGCCTGGCTGCGCGAGCATCAGAATCATGGGGAAGAACTGGCGGCCAATCCTGGTTTTGCCGCCCGGGTTGAGCAATGGCTGAAGTATGGCGATTGGGTGGAACGGGAAATTCTTTTGCGGCGCCTGGAAGATCAACGGTCCGTCTATCATTTTTGCGGCACCATGGTGCTCGATGCCCGGGGAAGGACGGTTTTCACCCTGGGGGAATCGCTGGCCGGGGATGTCGAACTGGCGGCCCTCGTCGAGCGGGCCCGGGTTAACGGCCGGGTGGTGCGCAGCGAACTTTTCCGGGGTGTCGACGGCAAGATCTGCCTGGCCTGGGTAATCCCGATTTTTTCTCCCGGCGACGGCCAACTGGTGGCCTATATAGCTCGCCATCTCAGTGCCGATATTTTCCTGTTTCCCTTTCTCGCTAACTGGCCGGGCATCAGCCGCAGCGCCGAAACCCTGCTGGTGCGGCGCGACGGTAATGACGCCTTATTTCTCAACAACCTCAAATTCAATCCTGCTGCCCCCTTAAGCCTGCGGGTACCCCTGAGCCGGCCGGAGGTGCCGGTGGTGCAGGCGGTGCTGGGACGACAGGGGATCATGACCGGTCGCGATTACCGGGGGGTGCCGGTGTTGGCGGCGGTGGCCGCCGTACCAGGAACCTCCTGGCAAGTGGTGGCCCGGATTGATCTGCAGGAGGTGTACGCTCCCCTGCGGGGACGCCTCGGAGTCATCGTCCTGGCTGTCCTCTTGCTGCTCCTGGGAGCAGGCGGCGCCGTCGCCCTGCTCTGGCGGCGGCAGCAGCAGGATCACCGCTTTGCCCTGTTGGCCCTGGCGGCGGCCCGGGACCGGCAACTGAACCTCGAGCTGGAGCGGCGGGTGGCTGAACGCACCACCCAGTTGGAGGAGGTCAACCGGGAGCTGGAGGCCTTTTCCTACGCGGTTTCCCATGACCTTAAGGCTCCCTTGCGCGGCATCAAGGGCTACAGCAGGCTGCTGGAACAGGATTGTCAGGCCCACCTGAACGAGGAGGGTCGCCTGTTCGTCAATTCCATCCGCCAGGGGGTGGAGGGAATGGAAAAGCTGATCGACGACCTGCTGACCTACTCCCGCCTGGAGCGGCGCAGGATCAGAAAACAGAAGCTGGATCTGGCCGCCCTGGTCCAGATGGTGCTGGCCGAATTCCGCGCTGAATTGGCCGAGATCGGGGCCGAATTGCGCACCGATGTGCCCTCGGTGCCGGTACGGCTCGATCCCGACGGCTTGGGCATGGCCCTGCGCAACCTGGTGGCCAACGCCATCAAGTTCAGTAGCGCCGCCCGGCCCCCGCGCCTGACGGTGAGCGCCCAATTGACCGCCCGGGATATCCTGTTCAAGGTGGAGGATAACGGGATCGGTTTTGAGATGAAATTCGCCGACCAGATTTTCGAGATCTTCACCCGCCTGGGAAGGACCGACGATTTTCCCGGCAGCGGGGTCGGCCTGGCCCTGGTGCGCAAGGCCGTCCAGCGGATGGGCGGACGGGTTTGGGCGGAAAGCAGCCCCGGTCGGGGCGCCGCCTTTTTTATTGAAATTCCTCGGTCCCCCGTGGATATGGATGGCGCCGAGCAAAGGAGCAGCGATGACTGAGCAACCGCCAAGCATGCGGATCCTCTACCTGGAAGACAATCCGGTCGATGCCGACCTGGCCCGGCGCGCCCTGGCCCGGCTGGCTCCCGATTATCAACTGACAGTGGCGACCAGCCTGGCCGGCGCCCGGGAACTGCTGGCCGCGGCCGATGCGGCCTATGACCTGGCCCTGCTCGATCTCCGTCTGCCCGATGGCAGCGGCCTCGATTTCCTGGGTGAAATCCGGGCTCGCCGGCTGCCCTTGGCGGCGGTGGTTCTCACCGGCTCCGGCAGCCGGGATTCCGCCATCGCCGCCCTCAAGGCGGGGGCGGACAACTACCTGGTCAAGAGCGGCGACTATCTCGAACGCCTGCCCGGGGTCCTGGCCGCCGCCCTGGCCCAGTTCAAGAGCAGCGGAATCGGCTTGAACCGGAGTCTGCGAGTGCTTTATGCTTCCCGGGATCTCGCCGAGATCGAGGTTATGCGGCGCCATCTCGGCAAGCATGCGCCCCAGGTCGAACTGGCCACGGTGGACTGGGGGGCCGAGGTCATGGCCCGACTGAAAGAGAGAGAGGCCGCCGCGCCGCCCTGCGATGTTCTGTTGCTGGATTTTCAGTTGCCGGACATCGACGCCCTGGAAATTGTCAAGCAGTTGCGGGAAGAGGTGCGGGGGTGCCCGCCGGTGGTGCTGCTGGCCGACCAGGGCAGCGAGGAAGAAGTGGCCGAGGCCATGCGCCTGGGAGTCGCCGATTACCTGATCAAGCAGCCCGGCTATTTATACGGTCTGTCCGCCACCCTGGAACAGGTGGCCCGTCTGGCCCAGCTGCAGCGGGAGCACGAGACCCTGCGGGCCAGCGAGCGGCGCTACCGGCAGTTGGAGGAGCGTTTCCGGGTCATTTTTGAAGGGGCCCAGGACGGAATTCTGGTGGCCGATCCCGAGAAACGGCAATTTGTCCTCGGCAATCCGGCCATCTGCCTGATGCTCGGCTACACCCCCGGCGAGATTACCCGGCTCTGGGTCGATGATATTCACCCGGCGGCGGAATTGGCCCGGGTCAAAGCGATCATCATGAAAAACCTCAAGGGGGAGGCCATGATGTCCCGCGATATTCCGGTGTTGCGGCGCGATGGGGCCGTTTTTTACGCCGACATCAGCGCCGCCTTCATCCATCTGGACGGCAAGCCCTACCTGATGGGGATCTTCCGCGACGTCAGCGAGCGCAAGGAGTTCGAGGAGCGCCTGCGCCTGCAGGTGACCGCCTTCAATTCCAGTCGCGACGGCATGATGATCACCAACCTCAAGCCGGAGATCATCGCGGTCAACCCGGCGTTTATTTCCATCACCGGTTATGCCGAGGAAGAGGTTCTGGGCGCCAACCCCCGGATCCTCAGCTCCGGCCGCCATGACCGGGCCTTTTTTCAAAGCATGTGGGCTCATTTGACCAAGCATGGCCACTGGCAGGGCGAGATCTGGAATCGCCGCAAAAACGGAGAGGTGTTTCCGGAACTGCTCTCCATCAGCACGGTTTACGATGACCAGGGCCAGCCCAGTCACTACGTGGGGGTCAAGACCGATCTGACCCGGCTGCGCCATTATGAAGAGAAGCTGGAGTACCTGGCCCACCACGATCCTCTCACCGGGCTGCCCAACCGGCTTTTGCTGGAGGCCCGCCTGGCCCACGGCCTGGAACGGGCCCGGCGCGACGGCGGCAAGCTGGCGGTCCTGCTGCTCGACCTTGACCGGTTCCGGACCATCAACGACAGCCTGGGTCATGCCGTCGGCGACGAACTGCTGGTGGCGGTGGTCAAGCGCCTGCGCCGGCAACTGCGGGCCGAAGATACCATGGCCCGCCTGGCCGGCGACGAATTCGCCCTGGTGATGGAGTCCCTCAAGCATTACCAGGAGGCGGAAATCATGGCCAGCCGGGTCCACAAGGCCCTGGCCCGGCCCTTTGTCCTGCCCGACGGCCAAGAGGTCTTTCTGCAGGCCAGCATCGGGATCAGTGTTTTTCCCCAGGACGGAGAGTCGGGCTCCGCCCTGCTGTCCGGGGCCGATATGGCGGCCGACCAGGCGAAATCGGCCGGCGGCGGCCAATTTGCTTATGTCAATCCCCGCCTCAACGAACAGGCCCGCCGGCTGCTGGAGCTGGAAACCGCTTTGCGCAAGGCGATTGTCGAGCAGGAGTTCGTGCTTTACTACCAGCCCAAGGTGGATTTGCGCACCGGGCGGGTATCCGGGGCCGAGGCCCTGGTCCGCTGGCAACGCCCCGGCCAGGGCCTGGTGGAGCCGGAAGAATTTATTCCGGTGGCGGAGCGGAGCGGCATGATCGCCGAGCTGGGAGCCTGGGTGATCAATGAAGCCTGCCGCCAGATGGGGCTGTGGCGGGAGGGGGTAATGCGCAAGATGGATCTGGCGGTCAATGTTTCCGCCCGCCAGTTCGCCAGCGCTGATTTGCCGCTGGTGGTGGGAGAGGCCTTGCGCAAGCACGGCATCAAGCCCCAGCGCCTGACCCTGGAGTTGACCGAAAGCATGCTGATGGACAAGCCCGAGCAGACCATTGCCCGGATGCGGGCCTTGAAGGAGCTGGGGGTCAAGCTCTCACTCGATGATTTCGGCACCGGCTATTCCAGTTTTTCCAACCTGAGCCGTTTTCCCATCGATCAACTCAAGATCGATCGCAGCTTTATCCGGGAAATTGTTACCAGTCCCGATGCCGCCACCATCGCGGTATCGATTATCGCCATGGCCCAGCGGATCGGCCTGACGGTGGTCGCCGAAGGGGTGGAGACCGAGGCCCAGTGCGGCTACCTGCGCCAGAACGGCTGCCTGGAAATCCAGGGCTTTCTCTTCTGCAAGCCACTGCCGGCGGAGGAATTCGCGGCCTTTGTCCGCCGGGGGCGAACCATGGCCTTGCCGGCCGAAGCCGATGAATCCCGGACCCTGCTGATCGTCGATGACGAGCCCAATATCCTCAAAGCCCTCCAGCGCCTGCTGCAGGAGGAGGGCTACCGGGTCCTGACGGCCGGTGATGCCGCGGCCGGGCTCGAATTGCTGGCCAGCAACCGGGTCCAGGTAATTATCTCCGATCAGCGGATGCCGGGAATGAAGGGGATTGAATTTTTGCGCCGGGCCAGGGATCTTTATCCCGATACGGTGCGGATCATTCTTTCCGGCTACGCGGACCTGGAAACCGTGGTGGAGGCGGTCAACGAGGGAGCGCTTTACAAGTTTCTCACCAAACCCTGGCAGGACGACTTGCTGCTCCAGCAGATCCGGGAGGCCTTCCTCTATTTCGACGCGTTGGTCAACTCCCGCCGCCCGCCCGCGCCCGGTCCTTGCCGGGGGGCATCGCCGAGCGCCACCCAGGCCCGCCGCGGTGCCGGGGAGCGCTCGACCAACTGAGAGGCCCCCCCGGCTTGATCTTTTGCTCGCGACCTGTTAATTTAGCCCGGTTTTCGCCCGTTGCCGCCCGGCTGGAGCTATTTCGGCCCGCAGCGCCGGGGTTACCGGGGGCCGGCCACGGCGCAGGCCCCCGGATCGACCTTATTGCCGCCCGCAGCCGAGAAAAATGTCCGACGAGCCAACAGCCCCGCAATTTCCCCCCGGCATGGAGCCCCTGGGCCCGGAGGGTTTCCGTTTCGCCTGCGATCCCGAGGTGCCCTGCTTTACCCGCTGCTGCCGGCGGCTGGAACTGCAGATTTATCCCTATGATATTATCCGTCTGAAAAAACGGCTGGGCATCAGTTCGGAAGAGTTTCTGGAACGCTATGCCGGGGTGGTCAAGGGCGCCAACCCCTATTTCCCCGCCGTGGTGCTGCGGATGCGGCCCGATCCCGAATACACCTGTCCCTTCCTCGACCCGGCCAGCGGCTGCACCGTTTACAGTGACCGTCCTTCGGCCTGCCGCACCTATCCCCTGGAGCGGGCGGTGGACCGGCGGGCCACGGCGGGGCGGCGGCGGGATTTTTATTTCCTGGTCCGGCACGATTACTGCCTGGGGCACGGCCGCGGCCGCCAATGGCCGGTCAAGGAGTGGCTGAGCGACCAGCAGCTTTTGCCCTACAACGTCATGGCCGACCGCTGGGCGGAGATGGATACCCTGTTTGCCGCCAATCCCTGGAAGGGTGAGGGGGCGGCGGGGCCCCGCCAGTTGCTGGCCTTTATGATCTGCTACAATATCGATCGTTTCCGTGATTACGTCCGTGATCACGATCTGCTCCGGCGGGCCGGACTGGACAAGGCCCGCCGCCGGGCCGTGGCCCTGGACGACGAGGCCCTGCTTTCCTTTGGCTTCGACTGGCTGCGGCAACTGTTGGCCGACCGGCCTTGAATCCCGATTCGTCCGCCGCCATAACGGAGTCCCCGGTTCCGGCGGCTGAAAAGCAACTCATCTTTTTCAGGCTGGAGTGCCCTCTGAGTAGCCGGCATCTTTTTTGAACGGCACCCCATGCGCCCGGCGGGATCCCGCCGGGTGTCGGCCCAGGTCCGGCCAGCCCGGCCGCGCCCGATTTAAATTGTTGGGGTAGCGCTGAATCTTAAAAATACCTTCTCTTGGCTCGTGCCCGTGTTTTTCCCTTGACAAGTTTTCGGTCCTTTCGTATAGATAAACGCTCAATGGGAAAAAAATGAATTGTCGTTCAATTCTTGGGCGCCTCAAGCTGCTCCCTATTCACCCGAACAACTCACTTATGACAACAAAAGGAGAGCCGGTATGTCGAAATTGGTCCCCCCCCATGGTGGTAAAGGTCTGGTTTGCTGCAAACTGCACGGAAGCGAACTGGTCGCCGAGCAGGAAAAGGCCAAAGGCCTGAAGAAGATTCAGATTAGCGCCCGGGCCAAGGGCGACCTGATCATGATGGGCATCGGCGGCTTCAGCCCGCTGAATGGCTTTATGTCCAAGGCCGACTGGAAAAGCGTTTGCGATAACCTCACCCTCGCCGACGGCACCTTCTGGCCGGTACCGATTACTCTGGACGTCAGCAAGGCCGACGCCGACGCGGTCAACTTGGGCGAAGAGATTGCCCTGGAGCGCAACGGGGTGGTTTTCGCCACCATGAAGGTCGCAGAAAAGTATGAAATGAGCGAGGCCGAAAAGAAATGGGAATGTGAGAAGGTCTTCAAGGGCGAGGGCGAGGAATCGGCCGACGACAAGTTCTGGAAGATCGCCATGGAAGATCATCCCGGCGTCCAGATGGTTATGGCCCAGAAGGAATTCAACCTGGCCGGCCCGGTCAAGGTCCTCTCCGAGGGTGAATATCCCGACCAGTACAAGGGCGTTTACCTGACTCCGGCCGAAACTCGGGCCATGTTCGAGGAGCGCGGCTGGAAGAAAGTCGCCGCCCTGCAGTTGCGCAATCCCATGCATCGCTCCCACGAATTCCTGGCCAAGATCGCCATCGAGGTTTGTGACGGCGTCCTGATCCACTCCCTGATCGGCAACCTCAAGCCCGGCGACATCCCCGCCGACGTGCGGGTCAAGGCCATCGATTGCCTGGTTGAGAAATACTTCGTCAAAGACAACGTCATCCAGGCCGGTTATCCGCTGGATATGCGTTATGCCGGCCCCCGCGAGGCCCTGCTGCACGCCACCTTCCGCCAGAACTACGGGGTCAGCCGGATGATCATCGGCCGTGACCATGCCGGCGTCGGCGACTTCTACGGTCTGTTCGAGGCCCAGGAAATTTTCGACCGGATTCCTCAGCCGGCCGATGACAGCAAGCGGCTGCTCTGCACCCCGCTCAAGATCGATTGGACCTTCTACTGCCACAAGTGCGACGGCATGGCTTCCCTGCGGACCTGCCCCCACGGCAAGGAAGACCGGGTCATCCTGTCCGGCACCAAGCTGCGCAAGGCCCTTTCCGAAGGCGCCGAGATCGTTGACCACTTCGGTCGCGACGAGGTTCTGGACATCCTGAAAGAGTACTATCAGGGTCTGACCGAAAAGGTCGAGGTCAAGATGCAGGGTGCCGCTTCCGGCGACACCATGAAGTAAAAGCGGCCTTTTTGCTGCTTTGCCTTTGCTGAGTTAAGCGGGAAGGTGCTGATGGCGCCTTCCCGCTTTTTTTTTAAGTCGGCCGATCATTCCGCTTCTTAAACCGATGATAGTGAAGGTCGGTCAGGATGACCGCGGCGGCGCCGCAGGCACTTGGGATGGATGCAATTATGGACCAGAAAGGAACAGGCATGGGACATGAGGAGGCAAACGGGACGATCACGGTCAGGGTCGGCCTTAAGGAGCGGTCCTACGAGATTATCATCCGGGCCGGCCTGCTGGGCGAAGTGGGCGCCGACCTGGCTGACCGCAAGATCGCCCGCCGCTACGCGGTGGTTGCCGATGACCGGGTGGCTCAACTGTTCGGGGCCGAACTGATGGCCGGGCTTGAGCGGGCCGGGGTGGCGGCCGATTTGCTGACTTTTCCCCATGGCGAGGCCAGCAAAAATATGGCCACGGTGGCCGAACTGGCCAGCGGCCTGGCCCGGCTGGGTTTGGATCGGGGCGATGCCTTGATCGCCCTGGGGGGCGGGGTCAGCGGCGATATCACCGGTTTTCTGGCCTCAATCTACATGCGCGGCATTCCCTTCGTCCAGGTTCCCACCACCCTGCTGGCCCAGGTGGATAGTTCGGTGGGCGGCAAGACCGGGGTTGATATTCCCGAAGGCAAAAACCTGCTGGGCACCTTCTATCAACCCCGGGGGGTCTATATCGATCCCGTGGTTCTGGATCATCTGCCGGCCCGGGAGCTGCTCAACGGCTTGGCCGAAGTCATCAAGTACGGGGTGGTTTATGACGACGCCTTCTTCCGTGAACTGGACCGGAAACGGTCGGCGATCCTGGCCCGGGACCGGGGGGCGCTGGCGGGCGTGATCGCCCGCTGCTGCACGATCAAGTCCGAAGTGGTGCGAGCCGACGAACGGGAAGCGGATTTGCGCCGGATTCTCAATTTCGGCCATACCTTGGGACACGCGGTGGAGGCGGCCTCCGGCTATGCCATGGCCCACGGCATGGCGGTGGCCACCGGCATGGCGGCCGCAGGCGAGATTGCCGTCGCCAAGGGGCTTTGGAGCCGGGAAGAAGCTGCGACCCTGCGCGCCCTGATCGAGGCCTATGGCCTGCCCACCGGGGTTCCCCCCCAACTGGATCGCCAGCGGATCAAGGCCTACCTCAAGACCGACAAGAAAAGCGTGGCTGGCCGGCCCTTCTTCGTTTTGCCGGTGGCCATCGGCAAAGTTATTATCACCGACCAGGTCAGCGAGGAGCAGATCGACCAGGCCCTGGCGGCGGCCTGAATAAAACCGGCAACCCGGCGCCACGGTCGAATCACCGCGGGCAAGATTGCCGTTCAACAAAATCAACCATCAGGGCTGGCAAGGTAAACGCCGGGCTGAGCTCCCGCAGATGCGGGACTGCCCGGTGGTTTACGAAGGTTTAAAGCCAGTCCGCTCCCAGCCGGCGGATAAGATTTAAGCCGCCCCCCAGAACCAGGTTGTTCTGCAGCCCTACACTGTCGAGAAAAATCTGGATTTCCGAGGAGCGGGTGCCGGCGTCGCAGATGATCAGCATGGTCTTGTCGTCAGGCAGTTCCCGGTAGCGTTCCCGGATTTCGATATAGGGAATGGTCCGCCATTTTTCCGCCCCGAATTTGGCGGCCAGGATCTCCGCCTCGCTGGGGTGGCGGATATCGAGGGCCACCCAGTCCGGCCGGTTGGCAAAATCCTCCATCCAGTTGAGAAAATCCCGGGTGTCCACATAGCGCAGGCGGCCCGCCGCCAGGTTGTCGGCGACGTTTCCGGTTGCGTTCAGGGCATCCAGGGCGGTGGCAAAGGGTGGGGCGTAGGCCATTTCCACCTGGCTGACATCGTCGATGGTGGCGTCTTGCTGCAGCAGGGCGGCGGCGGCGTCGATCCGGGCCAGAACCGCGTCCCCCATGGGGCCGAAGCCCTGGACTCCCAGCAGCCGGCGGGAGTTGAGATCGAAGATCAGGCGCAGGGGAATTACCGACTGGGTGGGGAAAAAATGGGCCCGGTCGGACTGGGCGGTAGTGACCGCGGCGGCCTTGAAGCCTTCGGCCCGGGCCGCTTCCAGGGAAAGGCCGGTGGCCCCGATGCAGCTGTCGAAGGCCTTGAGGACGAAGCTGCCGACCCAGCCCCGGTAGCGGGTAGGGATGCCGGCCAGGTTGTCGGCCACGATGCGGCCCTCCTTGTTGGCCAGGGAGCCCATGGGGGCGATGCCGCTCTTGCCGGTGAGCCGGTTGACCACCGCAATGCAGTCGCCGGCCGCGTAGATATTCGGATCCGAGGTCTGCATCCGTTCGTTGACCACGATATTGCCCTGGGGGGAGACCAGCAAACCGGCTTCCGTCGCCAGTTCGCTGCGGGCCCGGACTCCCACCGCCATCACCACCAGGTCGGCCTCCAGACTGCGCCGGGGGGTAACCACCCGCTTGACCTTGCCTTTTTCGCCCTCGATCCTGGTGGCCGCCTCGTTGGTATGGACCACGACCCCCTTGGCGGCGAGATGGTACTCCAGCATCCCGGCGAAATCCCAGTCCACCAGGCGGGGCAGCAACTGGGGCATGTACTCGAGAATCGTCGCCTCCATGTGCCAGAGGTCGACAAAGGCCTCGGCCATTTCGATGCCGATGGCCCCGCCGCCGATGATCACCGCCCGTTTGACCTCGCCCCGGACGATCCGATCCTTGATGGCAATGGCCTGATGGAGATCGCTGATGGTGAAAACGCCGTCGAGATCGGCCCCGGGAATGGGCAGTACGTTGGGGCGGCTGCCGGTGGCCAGGACCAGTTGATCGTAAGGGATTTCTTCCCGGCTGCCATCATCGAGTTTTTGCACCAGCACCGTCTTGGCCTGCCGGTTGATGGCCAGAGCCCGGGTCCGGGTTCTCACCGTAACCCCCTTGGCCCGAGCGAAGAAAGACTCGTCCCGGGTCATATGGAAGGAGGTGTCGCGCAACTCCTGCTCATCGGAAACTTCACCGGAAACATAATAGGGAATGCCGCAGCCGCCATAGGAAATCAGGCTGTCCTGGTCGATGATCAGGACTTCGGCTCCCGGCAGCAGTCTTTTGACCCGGGCGGCGGTTTTGGGGCCGGCGGCCACGCCGCCGATAATCACGATTTTCTGGTTCATGATAACTCCTGGTATTGAGGTAAAGTTAGGCAAAGACAGATAAAAGCGACATTTTTTGCATAAAGAAAAGCAGCCGGGGGCCTGGCTGGCCGGCGGCGGGCCTTCTGGCCGGTAAGCGGCCAATTTCAGCAAATAAAACGGTTCCGGTTGGGTTCGGCCGGGCCGGCCGGGAGGCATGGCCCCGGCAGGACCAAATTAAACAACATATCGTGTAAAGAAGGTGATGTCAAAGGGGTGAAAAAGGCCGTCGGCCAAGCACTATTTTTTATTGACAAAGCCCGGTCGGCTGGATATTGTCCCAGGAATCTGAATATCCATTCAGGTTTCGGTTAGTTTTGCCACCCTGTGCGGCTCAATCCGGTCAACACTCTGGATGCTGGGGCAATCGCGCGCCTTTTCCGCTCCCGGGGAGGCGCCGCCGGGGGTATGGGGATTTTCTTTAACTACATTTCAACCAAGGAGGAGACAACATGCCGAAGCACAACACGCCATTGATGGACGATCTCGAAAAGGGTCCATGGCCAAGCTTTGTCAGCGACCTGAAGCGTCAGGCCGAAAAGAGTCCCCAGTGCTGGGATATCATCGGCCAGATGGAGTTGTCCTTCAAGGACAGGATGACTCACTGGAAACATGGCGGGATCGTCGGTGTTTTTGGTTACGGCGGCGGCATCGTCGGCCGTTACTCCGATGTCCCCCAGCAGTTCCCCGGGGTGGCTCACTTCCACACCGTCCGCCTCAATCAGCCGTCCAGTAAGTTCTACCGCACCGAGCTGCTCCGCAAACTTTGCGATCTCTGGGAAAGGCGCGGTTCGGGGATGACCAACTTTCACGGCTCCACCGGCGACCTGATTCTGCTCGGCACCCGGACCGAGGAACTCGAGCCCCTGTTCTACGAACTGACCCATGATCTCTCATGGGACCTGGGCGGTTCCGGCTCCAACCTGCGGACCCCGGCCTGCTGCATCGGCAAGGCCCGCTGCGAATGGTCCTGCTACGACACCCAGGCCGCCTGCTACGGCATGACCATGAAGTATCAGGACGAGCTCCATCGTCCGGCCTTCCCCTACAAGTTCAAGTTCAAGTTCTCCGGTTGCTCCAACGACTGCGTGGCCGCCATCGCCCGTTCCGACCTTTCCGCGATCGGCACCTGGCGCGACAATATCCGGATCAACCAGGACGAGGTCAAGAATTATCTCAACGGCACCACCAAGCCCAACGGCGGCGGCATTCCGGCCAAGGCCGACAAGTTCGACATCAAGAAGGAAGTTCTCGATCTCTGCCCCACCGGTTGCATGTGGATGGAAGGCGACACCCTGAAGATCGACGATGCCGAGTGCACCCGCTGCATGCACTGCCTCAACGTTATGCCCAAGGCCCTGCGGCCCGGTCTTGACCAGGGCGCTTCCGTGATGATGGGCGCCAAGGCTCCGATCCTCGACGGTGCCCAGCTCGGCACCCTGATCATGCCCTTCATCAAGATGGACCCGGACAACGAGTTCGAAGAACTGGTTGACCTGATCGAAAAATGCTGGGACTACTGGATGGAGCATGGCAAGAACCGTGAGCGGCTCGGTGAAACCATTCAGCGGGTCGGCCTGCCCACCTTCCTCCGGATTATGGAGATCGAACCGATGCCGCAGCATGTCAAGGAACCGCGCTCCAACCCCTACGTGTTCTGGCGCGAGGAAGAAGTTGAAGGCGGCTGGCAGCGTGACGTCAAGGAATTCCGCAAGAAACACGCCCAATGATCGAAACCGTTCAAACGTTTCGCATTGCTGGTTGGCGTGAAAAATATTTCAGAATCCTAAGGAGGTATTAGATATGGGTTACGATCCACAAAATCCGATGAAAGACCGGATCACCGACATTGGTCCCCCGCACTATGAAAAAATGTTCCCCCAGGTCATCAAGGACAACTACGGCAAGTGGCTGTACCATGAGATCGTCCGTCCCGGCGTGCTCAAGCACGTGAGCGAAACCGGCGCCGAATGCTACACCGTTCGGGTGGGCAGCGCCCGGCTCGTTTCGGTGGAATTCATCCGCGAAGTCTGTGATATCGCCGATAAGCACACCGACGGCGTGGTTCGCTGGACCACCCGGAACAACATCGAGTTCATCGTCGACTCCGAAGCCAAGGTGCAGCCCCTGCTGGACGAGCTGGCCTCCCGCGGCAACAAGTTCCCGGTGGGCGGCACCGGCGCCTGTGTTTCCAACGTGGTTCACACCCAGGGCTGGATCCACTGCCATACCCCGGCCACCGACGCCTCCGGCGTGGTCAAGGCGGTAATGGACGAACTGTTCGACCACTTCACCAACATGGATCTGCCGGCCAAGTGCAAGATGGCTCTGGCCTGCTGCCTCAACATGTGCGGCGCGGTTCACTGCTCCGACATCGCCATCCTCGGCATTCACCGCAAACCGCCGATGGTCGATCACGACGCCATCACCGGTCTTTGCGAGCTGCCCCTGGCCGTGGCCTCCTGCCCCCTGGGCGCCATCAAGCCCACCTCCATCACCCTCGACGATGGCAAGGAGATCAAGTCGGTCAAGGTTAACGCCGAGCGCTGCATGTTCTGCGGCAACTGCTACACCATGTGCCCCGCCATGCCGCTGGCCGATCCGGAAGGTTCCGGCATCGCCATCCTGGTGGGCGGCAAGGTATCCAACAGCCGTTCGGGCCCCACCTTCTCCAAGCTGGTAATCCCCTTCCTGCCCAACACTCCGCCGCGCTGGCCGGAGACCGTTGAGGCCGTGAAGAATATCCTGGAGACCTGGGCCGCCAACGCCCGCAAGTACGAGCGTCTGGGCGAATGGGCCGAGAGGATCGGCTGGGAACGCTTCTTCGAGCTTTGCGAGATTCCCTTTACCGAGAAGTCCATCGACGACTATCGTTTGGCATACACCACCTGGCGGACCACTACCCAGTTCAAGTTCACCAGCCACATTAAGTAGTATCCGGGTACAACAAGGAGAACAGTTATGGCTCTAAGCAACGAAGAACTGAAAGAAAAGATCCTTGAAAAATCGCTGAAAAGCCCTAAGGGTCAGCTTTACATTAAGGACTTTTACGCTTGTGATCCCGAGGCCAAGCCCCGGGCCGTTAAGAACGCGGCCAACGACTTGGTCAAGGAAGGCAAGCTGGTTTTCTGGTCTTCCGGCAGCACCACCATGTATGCCCACAAGGAACGGGCCAAGACCGGCGATAAGTAATAATAGTGCCCGGCCCCGCGGATGGCCAGCCGGCCATCCGCGGGGCCGCTTGCTTGACGTTCCTTGTCAGTGTTCTACTATTTTAAAAAACCGGGTCACGCCTTGGGCTGACCCGGTTTTTTCTATTCAGGTTCCGCCTGAGTGATGGGGGCCGGGGTCCAGCGAGGCCAGGGCCGCCAACCTCGCTGGCTGGCAAGTTTTTGCTAAAACCGCCTCGCCCCCAGGCCGGTTTATTGCCGTCAAGGCTGAGGCTGTGGTCCGGGGCTTGTTTTTTTGCCGCTGGTGGGATATATTCGCTGACTCTGGCAGGGGAGGGCTGTCCGCCTTTTCCCCCTGCCTTTTTTTATTTACCTTAAAAGGCGCCGCCGATTGGCGGCGCTTGATTTGATCCAGAATAAACGAGGAATTACTTTGGCGGGCAAGCTGGCAAAAGAAATTAAGGCGCGGCGGACCTTCGGGATTATCAGTCATCCCGACGCCGGCAAGACTACCCTGACCGAAAAGCTTTTGCTCTTCGGCGGCGCCATCCAACTGGCCGGATCGGTCAAGGCCCGCAAGGCCTCCACCCACGCCTTGAGTGACTGGATGGCCATCGAACAGGAGCGGGGCATATCGGTAACCTCCTCGGTGATGCAGTTCGTTTACCGGGATTATACCGTCAACCTGCTGGACACTCCCGGTCACCAGGACTTTTCCGAGGACACCTACCGGGTGCTGACCGCGGTGGACAGCGCCCTGATGGTGATCGATCATGCCAAGGGGGTCGAGCCCCAGACCGAAAAACTGATGGAGGTCTGCCGGATGCGCAATACCCCGGTGGTCACCTTCATCAACAAGCTGGACCGGGAAGGGTTGGATCCCCTGGAGATCCTGGCCCAGATCGAGGACAAGCTGCAGATCGAGTGCGTGCCCCTCTCCTGGCCCATCGGGATGGGTAAGCAGTTCAAGGGGGTATATGATATCTACCGCGGCCAGTTGCACCTCTTTACCCCCGGCCGGGCCACCCAGCCGGAGGAGGGCGGGGTGGTGATCAGGGATCTCAACGATCCCCTGCTCGACGAACTGCTCGGTTCGGCGGCGGTCAAGCTCCGCGAGGACCTCGATCTGCTGGCCGGAGCGGCCAACCCCTTCGACCACCAGGAATTTCTCAAGGCCAGCCAGACCCCGGTTTTTTTCGGCAGCGCCATCAACAATTTCGGAGTCAAGGAGCTGCTGGACGCCTTCGTCGAACTGGCCCCCGCCCCCGGTTGCCGTCCCGCCGAGCCCCGGCCGGTCTGCCCGGATGAGGAGGAGTTCTCCGGCTTTACTTTTAAGGTCCAGGCCAACATGAACCCGGCCCATCGCGACCGGATCGCTTTTTTCCGGATCTGCTCCGGCCGGTTCAGCCGGGGCATGAAGGTCCGCCACCAGCGCCTGGGCAAGGAGGTGATTCTGGCCAATGCCACCATCTTCATGGCCCAGGACCGCAGCAATGTCGAGGAGGCCTTCCCCGGCGACATCATCGGCATTCACAATCACGGCACCATCAAAATCGGCGATACCTTCACCACCGCCCGGGAGGCCCTAAGCTTCCGGGGCGTTCCCAACTTCGCCCCCGAGCATTTTCGCCGGGTGATCCTGAAAAATCCCCTGCGGGCCAAGCAGTTGGCCAAAGGTCTGTTGCAACTGGCGGAAGAAGGGGCGATTCAGGTTTTTCGGCCGCGCCAGGGCAATGATTTTATCTTGGGAGCGGTGGGGGTTCTGCAGTTTGAAGTGACGGTGGCCCGGCTCAAGGCGGAATACGGGGTGGATGCGGTCTATGAACCGGTGCCCTACGGGGCCGCCCGCTGGATCAGCTCCGAGGACCGCCGGGCCCTGGCGGAGTTCGAGGCCAAAAACCAGAACAATCTGGCCCTGGACGCCGAGGAACACCTGGCTTTTCTCAGCGAAAGCCCCTGGATGCTCTCCCGCACCATGGAAATGTATCCGAAGATCACCTTTCACAAAACCCGCGAGCATTGCTGAGTACCCAGACGCACCAGCGCTCCCGGCGGTTTCGCTCGAGCAGGCGGAGCCGGCCGGCGGGCAGCAGCCCCAGCAGCTTTTCTTCCATGGGCTCGATGAAGCCGGCGACAATCAGCAGGCGGCTGCGCCAGAAAATCTCCTGTTGAAACAGCTCTCCCAGCAGATCCTGGTAGAGATTGGCGATGACCAGATCGAAGGAGCCGGTGTCGGGACAGTGGCGGCGCAGGTCGGTCTCGCTCACCGTCACGATTTCTTCCACCTCGTTCAAGCGGCAGTTGGCCGCGGCGACCTGGCAGGCCAGGGAGTTGTTGTCCACCGCCAGAACCCGGCGGGCGCCGCCCCGGGCGGCGGCGATGGCCAGCAACCCGGTGCCGCAGCCCAGATCCAGGACCGAATGGATGCCCGCTTCCGGGCTTTGCTGGTATTTGCCCAGCATTTCCAGGCAAAGACGGGTACTGGGGTGAAAGCCGCTGCCGAAGATGACGCTGGGATCGAGCCGAATGTCGGCCGGGCCCTCCTCCCAGACCGGGGCCACCCGGAGCCCGGCCACCGTGAAGGACGCGACTTGCCGTCCCGCTTCCCAGTCGTCGTAATCCAGGTCCGCCTGGTAGACCTGCCGGGCCCCGTTTTGCCGGCAGATTTCAGCCACCAGGTTGTCTTTGGGCCGGTGAAAAAAAAGGACGCAACCGTCATCTTCCGGCCAGACCCCGATGAGGTCGGGGTCGTCGCCGGGCAGGCGGCAGGGAGCGTCCAGATGATAGGTGTAAAGCCGGCTATAACGGCGGTAGGGCGCGCGCAGCATAATCAGCAAAAAAACCCGAGGGAAAATGAGCGACCGGTTAGGGAGCAGGTCGGTGGCCCGGCTCCAGCCTGACTGCGGCCCGGCACGGGGCGGCGGGACCGGCCGGGGTGGTGATGATGGCGGTTGCCGGCAACAGGCGCTGGGCCTCTTCCTCGCCCAGGGCCATGGCCAGGCGTTGCCGGACCACCTCCTGGCGCCGGCCGGCCAGGGCCAGCAGCCGGACCTCGTTCCGACTGAGAGTTCAGATGT
>NZ_JBIPKI010000024.1:0-33372 GCF_044068515.1 Desulfurivibrio nitratireducens | reverse complement strand
CTTCGCCAGCTCCGGCCGGATCGGCGGGGAGGGCGGGACCGAACCAGGCCCGTCCCTTATCCTTTTCGTGCCCCGCCAGGGCTTGCCGCACCGCCGCCCGCACGGCGTCGTGGATCAGGCTCGGTTGCTGAAAGCGAATCTCCTGCTTGGTGGGATGGACATTGACATCCACGGTGGCCGGATCCACCCGGATAAAGAGCACCCCGGCCGGCAGGCGCCCCCGCAGCAGCTGGTGATGCAAACCCTCGGCCACGGCATGGGCGATCATCCGGTCCCTGACCGGCCGGCCGTTGACGAAAAGTCGCAGGCGGGCCCCGGTGGCCGGAATATCCTCCGGGGCCAGCAACAGGCCGAAAACCGCGGGGACAGCGGAGACCGCAGCTGCCAGCGGATTTTGCTGGGAAGGGACCCTGCCCGGGCCGGCACCGACCAGGATCATCTCCTGGCGGGCACTGCTCCGCAAAAGGCGGCGAATCCGACCCGGCGCATCATCGACCGCGCCCGGCCACTGGATAACCGTGCGCCCGTCCACCTGGTAGTGGACCCCCATGGCGGGAAAAGCCAGGCCACAGTTCTTGACGCACTCCTCTACGTGGTAAAGCTCGGTGCGCGGGCTTTTAAGAAACTTGCGCCGAGCCGGGACATTGGCGAAAAGGTCTCGGACCTCAACGCTGGTGCCGACGGCGGCCCCGGCCTCAACAACCTGGCGAACGGTACCGAACCGGACTTCGAGCCGGGTTGCCAGATCGGCCCCGGCGGCCCGGGACGTAATGGTCAGCCTGGCCACCGAAGCGATGCTGGGCAGGGCTTCGCCGCGAAAGCCGAGGGTGGTGATGGCCGCCAGACCGGCGGCATCGTTAATCTTGCTGGTGGCATGGCGCTCCAGGCAGAGCAGCAGGTCATCGGCATCCATGCCGCCGCCGTCATCGCTGACCCGGATCAGGCCCACGGCCCGGCCCTCGACCTGGACCGTGACATTCCGCGCCCCGGCATCCACCGCGTTTTCCAGCAGTTCCTTGACCACCGAGGCCGGTCTTTCAACCACCTCGCCGGCGGCGATCTGGTTGGCCAGGTTTTCGGGCAGGATTCTGATCGCCGACAAGGATTCAACGCCCCACGGTAAGCTGATTTTCCACCCAACTTCGGTCCCACCATTCAATGGGATCAACAAAGACGCCGTTGACCAGCATGCTGAAGTGGAGATGATCTCCCCCGGCCATGCCGGTAACCCCGCTGTAGCCCAGCAGGCCCCCGCGCTCCACCCGCTCGCCATCTTCCACCGTGATCCGGCTCAAGTGGGAATAGAGGCTGAAAACTCCCTGACCATGGTCGACTATCACCGTATTGCCGTAGATCCCCAGATATTCCGCGAAAACCACGACTCCATGGTTGGCCGACTCGATCTCGGCCTGGCGCACCGAGGCCAAATCCACTCCGAGATGGACCTGCTCGTCAATCTTGCTGCCCTCGTAAAAATAGCTGCGATGATCGGCAAAACCGGCCCGCTGACTGCTGCGGGCCATCCGCAGAAAAACCCCCTCCCAGAGCCGCTGGGGCAAGGAATTACTGGTAATTTCCCTGATCCGGCGGTCATTCATCCCGCGGACTTCGCGGTTGACATAAAGAAACTGATCGAGATGGGAACCGGACATTTCCGGATAATAAGCGGTGAACTCGGGCATCTTGGCCCGGAGAAAGTTATCGGAAAGGTTGATCCGGTCGCGGGGATAGTTGACCCGCCGCAAATTGACGGCGATTCCGCCCCGGGCGCGATTGCCGGCCAGATCTTCAGCAATCACCAGGGCCTCGCTGATCGTCTCGGTATCATAAGGCAGGCCGAAATAGGCCAGATACTCGCCGGGCAGCTCGGGGGAAAGGGGAAAGCCGGGATGGAAAATACCATTGAGCATCACCCCGTGCCGGGCCACCTCCTCATCGATGGTATAACGAACCAGACCGGTTCCTCCGGGTCGCACATAGCGGGTGGCGTCACCGACGCTGATCACCGGCGGCCGGGTATCAATAAGCAGCGGATGGACCTCTTCCGCGAGATTGCCGGCCAGCCGCTGCCGCCAGGAATAATCCCGAGCCCGCAGGACCAGTTCGGCCCGGCCGTCCCGCAGGCCAAGCTCACCTACTGCTACCTCGACGGTTTCGTTGTAACTGGGCGGCCCGGCCCGGAAAAACCAGCTTTGCCGAGGAAATTCGCGGCTGAGAAGGGTCACTTCCTGTTGTTCCTGGCGCAACAGGACCTCCACCTTGCGCAATCCGCTCCGTTCATCGGTAGCCGTCACTGCTATTTTGCTGCTCAAGCCGATCCGGGCAAGCTCATCGGCCAGGACCAGACCAGGGGGTTCAGGCTCATAAAGCCGGGTCAGCACCACGACCAGCGGCACCAGCAGGATCAGCACAACCACTAAAACCGTCAGGGGAAACGCAAGGGGGGACTTGCCCCATTTTCTTTCGACAGGCTCAAAACTCATGACAATCTTTCTCCTCCGGGCAAGACTACAGGGCAACTTGATATAAGCCGGGACCACTGGAAAACGGGGAAACTTACAGAGCTTTGATTTTAACACAGGGGACAGGAAAAAGGTAGGGCAGCGGGCAATTTCCTTTGCTTGGAAGGCAAAATCGAGTTAAGGAGAACCCATGGAGCAGCCTTTCCCATTTCTGCCCTCGGGTCGGTTGCCCGGCGATAAGCAACCCGGCAATGGGGGGCCGAAAGTTGCCGCTCTACGGGGCGTTTGGCCGGGCCCGCCCCGCTTGACGGTTAGTTGCCCTGAACAGGCTTGATATCCGGGGAACCACCCCTTGCCCCTGTCAACCTCACCCTGCGCCATCCATGTCCAGTCCATCCGCCCATACCATTATCATCGGCGCCGGCCCGGCGGGCCTGGCCTGCGCCACCGCTTTGGCCCGGGCCGGCCGGGAAGTCCTGGTGCTCGAACGCCTGCCGACGGCCGGACCCAAAACCTGCGCCGGCGGCATTCCCAGCGCCGCCCTGGACCCCGATCTGCCCCCGGATCTTTTGGAGCGCAGTTTCAACCAGCAACGGATCATAACCGCCAGCCAGAATTTCCGCCTCCGGGAAGCACGTCCCATTATCTGTACCGTCAATCGGCAAAGGCTGGGCTCCTGGATGCAGGGCCAGGCGGAAGCCGCCGGCGCGGTGGTCCTCGGCGGAGTCCGGGCCCGGCAAATTCAGGCTCAAACCGTGCTTACCGATCAGGGCGACTTCCGCTACCGCTACCTGGTGGGGGCCGACGGCAGCAACTCCCTGGTTCGGCGCCATCTTGGTCTGCCCCTGGAACTGGCCGGGGTCGGCATTAACTACCAGATTCGCGGCCACTTCGAGGAGATGGAATGGCACCTCGATCCCCAGCGGTTCGGCAGCGGCTATGCCTGGATTTTCCCCCACCGGGAAAGCGCTTCGGTGGGAGTTTACGCTTTCAACCGCGGCCGCGGCTCAGGGGGTCTCCATGATCGCTTTCGGCGCTGGGCCGCGGAGCGGGGCTTAGCCCTGGGCGGCATCAAACCCCGGGCCTCTCTGATCAGCTTCGATTATCGCGGGGCCCGGTTCGGCAACATCCTGCTGGCCGGAGATGCCGCCGGCCTGGCTTCCGGCCTCACCGGGGAAGGCATAGCGGCGGCCATCTTCTCTGGCCGCGCCGCGGCGGCGGCCATCCTGGCCGAGGACGGCCGCTCCCCCGACCTGGGGGCTCTTCTGCCCCGCCATGCCCGTCATCGAGCCCTGGCCTGCTTCACTGCCCGCCGGCCCTTCGGCGGACGTTTGCTGCTCGAAACCCTTACCCTGGCCCTGCGCTGGCGCCTGCTCAACCACGCCGCCCTGGAAATCGGCAAGCCAAACCGCTAGATCCGGCGGCCGAACTTGAGCCGGCGATTTAAAATTATTTGTTGAAAAAAATGAACTTTTGGTTCAAAAATGCGCTCTCTGTCATGGAGCGAGCATAAATCACCAACCACCGAGGCCCCGGAGAAGCCGGCAATGTCCACCGGAAATTCCGGGGGGATCCGCCCTCCCTCCCCTCTCCCCTTCCTCAGCGGTCAACAAAATCACGGAGCAACCCATGAAATTGGACACCAAAAAACGTAAAATCCTGCTGCTCAACGTAATTTTTATCGCTGTCTGCCTCGGAATCTTTCTCTTTCTCTGGAACGCTCCCCCGGTAACCACCGCCCGCTTGCCCCAGGACGATAACCACCTGCGTTTTTTCACCATGGACCGACAAGAGGCGGAAAAATTCTGCGAAAACTGCCATTATCCGGAAGGGGTTCGGCCCCTGCCGGAAAACCACCCCCCGACTTTTCGCTGTCTCTTCTGCCATAAAAAATGATCAGACCGCCCTCCAAGCCCCCCACCCCCTTCATCCTGGACAGCCTGGAGGAGTTGCTGGCCTTTGGCCGCAGTTTGGGAGAAGCCGCCGCGGCCGGAGATGTGATCTGCCTCAGCGGCCCCTTGGGGACCGGCAAGACGACCCTGACCCAGGCGATTGCCGCCGGGCTGGGGGTTCCGGCGGACCAGCCCGTCACCAGCCCCACCTTTGCGATCATTCATGAGTATCAAGGCCGCCTGCCGCTTTATCACCTCGACCTATATCGATTAAGCGGGGAAGAAGAAGAACTGCTGGAGCTGGGAATCGAGGATTATCTTTACGGGGAGGGAGTCTGCGTGATCGAATGGCCGGACCGCCTGGGCCGGTTGTTGCCGCCGGAGCGGCTGGATGTCCGCCTCGACTTCAGCGGTCAAACGGCAAGGATGGTGCATCTTGGCCGGCGGGCTAAATCTTTAGCGGCCCATAAGCCGCAATCTTAACCAAGGACCCGGTTATTGCTCGCTTACCGGTCCATCGAGCACAAAATCATCGCCTAAAACCTCGCTGATTTTTTCCCGGGAAATGACTCCGGCCCGGAGCAAAACCGGGCGTTCATCCGCCACTCCGATGATGGTAGAACCCAGACCGCCGGGAGTAGTTCCCCCATCGATAATAAGATCCACATCCGGGCCCAGTTGGCTGCTGACCTCGGCGGCAGTGACCGCCGCCGGCAGGCCGGAGAGATTGGCGCTGGTGGCGGAAATCGGGCCGCCGTAAGCGGTGGCCAACCCGGCGGCCACCGGGTTGGAGGAAATCCTGAGCCCCACCGTGCCGGTATAGCCGGTAAGAATTACCGGAACATCCTCCGCCGCCGCAAAAACCAGGGTAAGCGGACCGGGCCAGAAGGCGGCGATCAGGGGTTCGTAGCACGGGGGAACCCGGCGGACCAACCGGACCATTTTTTCCCGGTCGGGGACCAGGTTGAGAATCGGCTTGTCCGGGGCCCGGCGCTTGACGGCAAACAAGCGGGAAACCGCCTCCCGGTTGAAGGGATCGACGGCCAGGCCATAGTAGGTTTCGGTGGGAAAAGCGACCATCCCCCCCTGGCGGATCACGGCCACGGCCCGCTCGATATCGGAGGATGTCGCCTGCGGTTCAGAATCGGAAGAGTGCTGCAAGCCCTTTTAATCTCCAGTATTTTTTATAGTTCAAGGCTCAAGATCCCGCCATGGGTCCCCGCCAAGCTCCGGCCTCCGGTAGCGGCCGTTCATCCCCGCCGCAAAGCTTTCTGCCCGATATCCCGACGATAATAGCAACCATCCCAGGAAATCAGCTCCACCGCCCGATAAGCCTGATCGATGGCGGCGGGCAAATCATCGGCCAGGGCGGTAACCCCCAGCACCCTGCCTCCGGCGGTGACCACCCGGTCGTTTTCCCGCCGGGTGCCGGCATGAAATATCTCGACTCCGGGAACCAGCGCCGCCTCCCGCAACCCCTTGATCTCCTGGCCGGTGGCATAGGATCCGGGATATCCCCCGGAGGCCATGACCACGCAGACCGCGGGCCGGGGATCGATCTCGAGGTTAATCCGGTCCAGCCGCTGATCGATCGCCGCCTCGATGACATCGACCAGATCGCTGCGCAAGCGCATCAACAGGGGCTGGGCCTCGGGATCCCCGAAACGGCAGTTGAACTCCAATACCTTGGCCGCCCCGTTTTCAATCATCAGCCCGGCATAGAGCATCCCCTGGAAGGGCCGCCCCTCCGCCGCCATCGCCGCCACGGTGGGATACATGATATTTGCCATGACCTGGGCTTCCAATTCCGGGGTCAGCACCGGGGCGGGGGAATAGGCCCCCATGCCGCCGGTATTGGGGCCCCGGTCCCCTTCGTAAACGGCCTTGTGGTCCTGGGAACTGGGCAGAGGCAGCACGGTTTTGCCGTCGGTGAAAGCGATGAAGGAAGCCTCCTCCCCGGTCAAAAATTCTTCGATGACCACCTGGCTGCCGGCCTCGCCGAAGGCCCGATCAGCCATGATCAGATCCAGGGCAGCCACCGCCTCGGCCCTTTCGGCGGCAATGATCACCCCCTTGCCGGCGGCGAGACCGTCGGCCTTGACCACCACCGGGAAACTACAGCCGGCAAGATGGGCGACGGCCTTCTCCCGCTGACTGAAGGCCGCATAAGCGGCCGAAGGAATCCGGTATTTGCGGAGCAGGTCCTTCATGAAGACCTTGCTGCCCTCAAGCGCCGCCGCCCCCCGGCTCGGGCCGAAAATCCTCAGCCCCTCGGCGCTGAAATGATCTACAATGCCCCGGCTTAATGGGGCCTCGGGCCCCACCACG
Source organism: Desulfurivibrio nitratireducens (assembly GCF_044068515.1). Taxonomy (NCBI): domain Bacteria; kingdom Pseudomonadati; phylum Thermodesulfobacteriota; class Desulfobulbia; order Desulfobulbales; family Desulfobulbaceae; genus Desulfurivibrio; species Desulfurivibrio nitratireducens. The sequence continues at coordinate 26,690 of NZ_JBIPKI010000024.1, read as the reverse complement.
GTCAGATCAATCCCTTCCGCCCGGGCGAAGGCGGCCAGGGCGGGGCTGTCGTTGGGGTCAATTGGCACCGGGGTGGCCAGGGCGGCAATGCCGGCATTGCCGGGGGCGCAGTAAAGCTTGCTCACCTTGGGGGAACGGGCAAAACTCCAGGCCAGGGCATGCTCCCGGCCGCCCGAACCGATAATCAGGATTTTCATTCTGCTTCCTTCCCGGCCGCGACCGGAAGCTGAGGTGAATCACTTTTCGGGAAAGTACCGTTTTCGGTGGCCATTTGTCAAGGCGGGCCGAAGCTGCTTAGCGAACATAATCCTTGACAGTCGGTTACCGCGTTGAATAAATTGACGGGAGAAAAAAAATGAATGAATACTCACCCACCTTTTGCAAACTTTCTCTAAAGCAACCCGCAGCGCCCACCAACCGGAATTGAGTCCGAGACATGATCCGCACTGCCGACAAGCACTCGAAAATCATTGAAGCCGCCATCAGGGTTTTTTCCCGCAAGGGTTTTTTCCATGCCCGGATCGCCGATATCGCCAAGGAAGCCCAGGTGGCCGACGGCACTATCTACCTCTACTTCAACAATAAATACGATATTCTGATCTCTCTCTTCGAGGAAGAGATCGGCAAGATAATCCTGGAAGTCAAACAGCTGCTGGAATCCGAGGCCGGCGATGACCCCCGGCGGATGCTGGGCATCTTCGCCCTCAATCATCTCAAAATGATGGATGACCGCCGGGAACTGGCCGAGGTCCTGCATACCGAACTCCGGCAGAGCAACAAGTTCATGCGGGAATACCGGAACACCAAGTTCAGCGAATATCTGGATATTATCTCGGGAATCGTCAGGAAAGGTCAGGAAATGGCAATTTTCCGGCCGGAAATATTGCCGGAAGTGTTTGAACAGGCTTTTTTCGGGGCCCTGGATGAAACTTCCCGACTCTGGGTACTCTCCCCGGATCACTCCTATTCCATCGAAGAAACCGCCGAACAGATCACCGGATTTTTCCTCAAGGGCATCATCGCCCCCGCCACCCAGAACTGAAAAAACCACCCCGAACCGCCGCTAACTGTTCAGCCGGGCGGCGCAACCGGGGCCGGCGGGTCCGGTCCGCCCATGGCCCAGGACCTGCCGGCGCTAAAAGGTCGCGCCGCTCCGCGCCAGCCCGGTCAGCCCTCCGGGGGCGGAGAGATATCCAGCAGTTCAAATTGGCGGACTCCGCCGGGGGTTTTCACGATAACTTCATCGCCCACCGACTTGCCGATCATGGCCCGGCCCAGGGGGGAAAGAACCGAGATGCTGCCGGCTTCGACGCTGGCTTCCTCCGGGCCCAGCAATTGATAACTGACCTCGTCGTCGGTATCAAGGTTCACCAACTTGACCACCACCCCAAAGACCACCCGATCGCACTCCAGGGAACTGCAGTCAATGACCTCGGCCCGGCTCAGTTTGTCCTTGAGTTCCATGATCCGGCCTTCAATATGGCCCTGGCGCTCCTTGGCCGCGTGATATTCGGCGTTTTCCTTCAAGTCGCCGTGCTCCCGCGCCGTTTCAATGGCTTTGATCACCACCGGCCGCTCGTGGCGCTGCAAATGATTCAACTCCAGCCTTAATTTTTCGTAACCATTCCTGGTCATGGGAATTCGCGCAACCATGAGCCTTTTTCCTCCAAGCCAAAAAAATCAATGGTATCAACAGGATCAGCACTCCGATTCCCGCAGCGACCCTGCGGCTACAACGGCCTGCAGCAGTAAGCCTACTGGATCCCATATAAAAAAATCACGCCGTTTCGATGGACGGCCCGAAGCCGGACGAAACGGCGCAAACTTCTAATTAAAATTAAATGCCGCCCTCCGCAACCGGCTCCGTCAGGAGCCCGTCGGCGGAGCCGACAAATATAAAAACGGTCGGAGCCCTTTATAGAGAGCGCCCCGGCCGCTTTGTTTCGGGTTTACCATAGCCGCGACCGGATTGCAATAGACATGGTCCCGGACCCCACCTGCACCGGGGGCGCCATCTAAACGGCCTGGGCCCAATTTGCCGGTCTACCAGCGGTAGGTAAGAGCTGTGCTGATTTCCCGGCTTCGATAGTCGGAGCCGGAAACCAGTTCGATCCCGGCCTGGAAAATAAGCTTGGGGGTCCACTCCAGGAAAAAACCGCCGGCCAGGGTCTGGTGGCCATAGCCGTCCGAATCGTAGCTGGTGGCGTAACGCAGGCTGTAATAGCGGGGGGCGTCACGCAGAAAAGGGTCGTCGCTCAACTGATGGCGAAAGGCCACGGCAAAGGTTTTGCGCCAGTGATTTAAAGGGGCCCAGTAAGGGTGATCATCGGCGCTGAAGCCGTCCGCCAGTAACTCTCCCCCCCCTTGCGGGCCGGCTTGCGAGTCCCGGAAGTCGTAGGTGTAGCTGACCGTCAGCAGGGTCGGGTCGGTCAATACGGTGTAGACCAGCCAGAGATCGTAGCCATGGGTCTGGTTGCCGTCGGAATAATAGTGAAAATTGTAGCCCGAACCGGCCTCCAGGCGGGGCAGCAGATCCAGGGCCGCCTCGGCGGCCAGGGATTCGAGCCAGATCCCCCGGTTGACCGCGGCCAGGGTATCCTCGACCATCGCGCGCCGGTAGGCGACCCGGCCCCAGAAACGATCTCCGAAATCACCGGCGATTTCAGCCCGCCCCAGCAGGGTATCACGGCCCTCATCGGCCTCGCCCTCGGGCAGGAATCCGCCCAGCCCCAGAACCAGATCGACCCCGGCGAAGGCGTCGCGGCGGTAAAGGAGCTCGACTTGCCTGGCCCTCAGCGAGCCGGGCCCGTCGGTGTCCCGGTAATGACGGCGACTGACGGATAAATCGAATTCATGGCCGACATAGGGCGCCAGGCGCTGGGAGGCCGCCAGCCACTCCTGGGCCATGGCCTTGTATCCATCCCGCCCCTCCTCGCGGCGGTAACCGTAATGGAGGGTGGAGCGCGGCCGCCGCTTGAGATCATTGCGCAGCCTGGCTTCTTCCAGGCCGGGATAACGCAAATTGTCGGCCTGGAGGCGGCGATAGATGGCGGCTTCCGCTTCCAGTCTTTCCATCCGGCTGTAAAGGCCGGCCAGGTCATAAAGAATCGGCCCTTCATCGGGATATTGCTGGGCGAGGCGTTCGAACTCCCGGGCGGCGGCGAAAAATTCCCGCCGTTCCACGGCCCCGCGGGCCCGCAACTCAAAGGTGAAGCGCTGCTGCCAGCGGTAACTGGCATAGAGGGGGGCGGATATTTGGCGCAACCGCGCTTCGCCCGGCTGCAACCCGGCGGCATAGGCCGGACTCATAACTTCGTCGACCAGTTCCACCAGAGGATTGACGGCCCCGGTGACCCGGCCCCAGATGCCGGGAGGGTCATCGGGCGGCAGCGCCACCGCCTCGGCTTCCGCTCCGGCGACCATAAGCTCCAGCACCGGTGGGATCAATCCTTCCTCGAGCTGGCCGATGGCGGGACGCCATTGCCGTTGCAGCCACAAGGCGTGAACCCTGACCAGCCTCTGGGATGAGGCGCTCCAAGGGTAAGCAGCAGCAAGTTTTTCGGTCAGTTCAACAACTTCGTCGACCCGCCCCAAATGCAGCAGCAGCTCGACTCGCCGCTGCTCAATGCTGAACAACTCCCCCAGGGCCGGAGGCAGCTGTTCCAGCAGGGCCAGGGCCGGACCGGTTTGCCCATCGGCGGCCAGAGCCTCTGCCTGCAGCAGGGCGGCCCAGGCCGAACCCGGCATGGCCGCCAGGGCCTGGCCGGCAAGTTCCGCTGCCGTTTTAGGCCGGAATTGGTGGCTGTTCAACGCGGCGGCCAGCTTGAGTTGCCGACCGGGGTCGATCTCCGCCCAGACCAGGGCTCCCTCGAGCAAGGCGGCCGCCTCCCGCTCCCGCCCCTGGCGTTCACTGATCAGCGCGGCCAGAACCAGGGCTTCGGGATCGGGATAGGGCCTCCCCAGTAAATCCCGAACCATGTTTTCCGCCGACCGCAGGGAATCGGCCGCCAGCAAAACCTTGACCGCCAGCAGCCGAAAATCGTCAACCCGGCCTTCCTCCTCCTGCAGCAGGCGGCGCAGCAGGCTCAATGCTCCGCGATGATCCCCGCCGGCCGACCAAAGCCGCAGCTGCATTTCCTCGGCCAATATTCGCCCCCGGACCACCGAGAGCGGCCGGTCGGGGCTGACCGCTTCCTGGGAAGGATAATGGCGCAGAGCCCTGGTAAAACCCGCCAGCCAGACTTCCGCCTCGGCAAGCAGGGCTTGTTCCAGGGCCAGGTTGAAAAGGGCGTGATAAATTGCCGGCTGATTCTGGTCGCGAAGCAGGGCGATCCGCAACAACTCCTCGGCTTCGTAGGGCAATCCAGCCCGGCGAAAAACCTCGGCATATTGCAGGAGAACTACGATTTGCTCCTCCGGGGTTTCAACCTGGGCCAGCAAGGCGGCAAAACCTGCCGCCGCCGGGCCCAGATCCAGGGCATCCCGGCGCACCGCCCCCAGTTCCATGGCCAGGGAGCGATCCCCGGCCGCCGCGGCCTCCAGCGGCGCCGAATGCTCCCGGACCTCAAGCGGTAAACCAAGCTCGGCCGCCAGCAAAAGGCCCCGGCGCCGCGGTTCACGCTGCCGGGGATCCTGCCGGAGGAGCTGCTCGTAATCCTTAAGGGCCGCGTAAGGCCTGCTCTGAGCTGCCCGCAAAGCCGCCCGCGCCCGCAGCATTTCGGGATCATCGCCGTCTGTCCGGGCCAGGCGGTCCAGCAGGCGCTCACTGGCGCCAAGTTCTCCCTCTTCAAGATAGGCAAAGGAGAGGGCCACCATCACCTGCCGGTTGTCAGGCTCCAGCTGGTGCCAGGCGGCCAGAATTGCCGGAACCTGGTCCCGCCGTTCGGGCCGGTTCAAAAAATCGCCGATCTCTGCTTCCCGCTGCATGACGGAAAGCAGCCGCAGCTTGCGGGCGCTTAAGACTGGATCAGCGGGATAGTAGGAGAGGATGCGGGGATAGAGCTCCAGCGCCTTGGCGTACCGCCCCTGTTCTTCATAGAGCAGCGCCGCCTGCACCAGTTTGTCCGGCGCCGCCTCGCCATCCAAAGCCAGCATCCGCTCCAGGGTCAATAGCGCTTCGGCCCGCTGATCCAGCGCGTTGTAGGTTTCCAGAGCCAGGGTTAGAACTTCCCGGTCGGCCGGCCGCAGTTCAAGATAGCGCTCCAGGTAAGGCAGGGCTTCGGCCATGCGGTTCAGGCCGAGATAGACCTCGGCCAGGCGCCGTAAAAGCCAGGTATCCTCGGGAGCAGCCGCCAGGGCGGGCAACAGGTAGCGCAGGGCTTCTTCCCCCTGGCCCTCGGCGAGTTGGTAGGACTCCAGCCGGGCCGCGGCCCGGGGGTGGGTGGGATCACGTTCCAGCAGCCGCCGCCAGTACCCCGCCGCCTGCCGGCTCAGACCCAGCGATTCATGAACTTCGGCGGCCAGGACCAGGATTCGATCCGCCGCGGCTGCCGGCTCGGCCAGGCGCCGCGCCAGCGGACGGGCCTTGCCGGGCATTCCCTGCTGCTGATATAGACGAGCCAGTTTTTCGCTGAAAATGGGTTGCTCCGGGTCCAGACCAACCAGCTTTTCCAGGTAAGGCAGGGCTTCGGCTCCCTGTTCCTTGGCCAGCAAGGCTTCGCTTAAGCCGGCCAAAAGTTCGGGTTCATCGGGATCCTGCCCCAGAAGCAGGTGAAATAACTCGGCCGCCCGGCCAAAATGGCCCGCGGCCAGCAAGGCGGCCGCCAATCCCCGGCCATATTCCGGCCGGGTTGGCTCGGCTTCCTGCAAAAGTTCAAAGTGCAGCATGGCCCGCTCCGCCTCGCCAAGCTGGAGCCAAAGGCGGGCCAACTCCCAGCGCGCTTCCTCGAGATGGCCCTGCTCGGCCAACAACTCCTCGTAGAGGGCCCCGGCTTCCCGGTACAGTTGGCGGCGCACCAGGTCGCGGGCCTCGGCCCAACGGGTTTTCCAGGCCGGCCGGGCGGAATCCTGCTGGACAACCTCGCGCTCCGGCACCAGCGCTTCCGCGGCCGCCGGCCCGGCGAGCAACAGGCCCAGCAGCACCGGCAGCAGAAAAACCAGTCCCAGGCACCAATTGCCGCGGGCCGAAATCTCGCTTGCGTTATGGGCGCACCCTGTCCCCAGGCGCGCTCGCCCGTCCATGCTGGTCATCGGCTACCCCTTACGAGCGGCGGTAAAAAGCGCTGATCGCCGCAACCACCTCCTCCTGCATGGCCACGGTCAATTCCGGGTAGATGGGCAAGGCCAGGGTCTCCCGGGCGGCCCTTTCGGCCTCGGGAAAAATCTCTTCGTTGTAGCCCAGCTCGCTCACGCAGCGCTGCTTATGCAGGGGGACCGGATAATACACCTCGCAGCCGATGCCGGCCTGCTGCAGATGGCCGAGCAGCTCATCCCGGCGCCGGGCTCGGATAACGAACTGATTGTAGATATGGAAATCCGCCACTCCGGCGGCCTCCGCCTGAGGCTGATAAACCGCGATGGGCAGTGAGACGTTGCCTGCCGCCACCAGGCCGGCGGCCGCAAAAAGCTGCCGGTAAAGTTCGGCGTTTTGCCGGCGGGCAGCGTGCCAGGCGGGAAGATGGCGCAGCTTGATTTCCAGCACCGCCGCTTGAATGGGGTCAAGCCGGAAATTGCCGCCCAGCAAGCCATGATGATACTTGGTAGCACTGCCGTGAACCCGGAGAATCCGGATTTTTTCCGCCAGCTCCTGGTCCCGGCAAACCACCATCCCACCGTCACCGATCCCGCCCAGGTTCTTGCTGGGAAAGAAGGAAAAGCACCCGGCGGCGCCCATGCTGCCGGCCCGCCGCCAAATTTCCCTGCCGGCCGGGGCTGGCTGCTCCGCAGCGCTTTCGGCTCCAACCCCGGCGACCTTGACCGCGGCCGAGGTCAAGGGACAAAGGGCCCCGATGGCCTGGGCCGCATCCTCCACCACCGGGATCCCGTGTTTATCGCACAAAGGCAGAATGCGGGCCAGGTCGGCGCTCTGGCCATAAAGATGCACGGGCAGGCAGGCTTTGACCCGGGCCGCCTCCGCCGGACGAGAGGCAAAAAACTCTGCCAGTCGATCGGGGTCGAGGTTGTAACTTTGGGGGTCGATGTCAACAAAAACCGGCCGGGCTCCCAGCCGGAGAATGCTGCCCATGGTGGCAAAAAAGCTGTAAGGACTGGTCAGCACCAGGTCACCCGGCCCGACATCCAGGCCCATCAGAGCAACCAGCAGGGCGTCGGTGCCACTGCTGACCCCGATGGCCGCGGGCGTCTGGCAATAGTCTGCTACCGCCGTTTCAAGGCTCTCTACCCGGGGGCCCATAATATAACCCGTGGAGTCTATGACCTCGGTGACGGCGGTCAGAATTTCCTCCCGCAGGGGAGCGAGCTGTGGTTTCAAATCCAATAAAGGAACCGGCATTTTTTATATTTTATCCTGCTATTTTTTGGCCAAGCAAATTACGGCCCAGGCCCCGGGGGCATCAGCAAAAAAATCGCCCCTCGGTGCCCAGCCGCCCACCTTGGCGCCGATCAGCGCCAGGGATTAAAAAATTCATCAAGAAAATCCTTGATGTCGGGAACCTCGTTTTCCAGGTAGGCCCGCATCTTTTTGAGCAGGTTTACCTCGATCTGGCGGACCCGTTCCCGGGAGATCGCGAAGCGGTCGGCAATGTCCTGGAGGGTTCGGGGATCATCGCTGAGCAGGCGCTCGCTCAAAATCGCCAGTTCCTTGTCGTTGAGGGTGCGGCGCAGCTTGTCCAGGATGCCCGCCATCCATTCCCGGACTTCCTGGGCGGCCACCTTCTCCTCGACACTGGGACCCAGCATCGGCAGGAAATCCTTGCGTTCATCGCCGGAATCCTCGCGGACCGGGCTTTCCAGCGACATGTCCCAGTTGTCCATGCGCTGGCTCATTTCAATGACTTCACTTTCCTTGACATTGAGGCGCTGGGCCAGCAGTTTGGGCTCGGCCTTGAAACCCTGGGACTCCAGGAGCTTTTTCTCCTTGTTGAGGCTGAAAAAGAGCTTGCGCTGGGCCTGGGTGGTGCCGATCTTGACCAGGCGCCAGTTATCCATGATAAATTTAAGGATATAAGCCCGGATCCAATAGGCGGCATAATAGGAAAACTTGACCTGGCGATAGGGGTCGAACTTCTTGACCGCCTGAACCAGGCCGATATTGCCTTCCTGAATCAGGTCGAGAAAATTCTGCATCCAGTATTTCTGGAAATCCATCGCCACCTTGACCACCAGGCGCAAATTGGCGGTGACCAGCTGATAGGCCGCCTCCGGATCACCGGTCTCCTTGAAGCGCCGGGCCAACTCATCGGCTTCCTCGCGGCTGAGCAGGCGGTACTGGCTGATCTCCTGGAGATAACGGTGCAGCGCGGCGTTGCCGACCACCGGCAGGTGGGACGAATCGTCCAGGCTGACCAGGGGATGGAACTCCTGCCCGGCCTGGTTTTCGGTCTCGTTTTCGGTCTCGGCATCAGCCGATATTTCAAGCAATTCCGCCTCGTTTTTCATAGTTCAGACAATAAATGAATTATCGCAAAAGGTCAAAAGGGATCTTCTTAGCGCTTGGCCGGCAGCCTGACCGGCGGGTAGTGAAGCTGGCGGAAAATAACCTTGGCCGCCAACCGGATCCATGTTAAAAATTAAAATTTTTGCCGCACCAGACATGCAGTTGCCCCAGCCAACGGGGCCAAAGCCCGGAGATCCATGAAAAACATCAGGAATTTCAGCATTATAGCTCATATTGACCACGGTAAATCAACCCTGGCCGACCGTTTTATCCAACTCTGCGGCGGCGTCAGCGCCCGCGAGTTCAAGGACCAGTTGCTGGACAACATGGATATCGAGCGCGAGCGGGGAATCACCATCAAGAGTCAGACCATCTGCCTGCCTTACAAGGCCGCCGACGGCCAGGACTATATCCTCAACCTGGTGGATACCCCGGGCCATGTCGATTTCAGCTACGAGGTGTCCCGGGCCCTGGCCGCCTGCGAAGGCGCCCTGCTGCTGGTGGACGCGGCCCAGGGGATCGAAGCCCAGACCCTGGCCAACCTCTATCTGGCCATGGAAAACGACCTGGAAGTAATCCCGGTGATCAACAAGATCGACCTGCCCGCCGCCGAGCCGGAAAAGGTGGCGGCGGAGATCGTCCAAGATCTGGGCCTTGACGAAGAGCGGATTCAGAAATGCTCGGCCAAAACCGGCGCCGGGGTCGCGGAAATCCTCGAGGCGGTGGTCAAGTTCCTGCCTCCTCCCGGCGGTGATCCGGCCAAACCCCTGCAGGCCCTGATTTTCGACGCCCAGTATGATTCCTTCCGCGGCACCATTATCTCCTGCCGGATCATGGAAGGCCGGGTCAAGGCCGGCGACGTAATCACCTTCCTCTCCAACGGGATCAGTCACAAGGTGGAGGAAGTCGGGCGTTTTCACCTTAAACGGGCGGCCGGCAAAGAACTGAGCGCCGGCGAAGTGGGCTACATTCTGGCCGGGATCAAGACCATCAGCGACGCCCGGGCCGGCGACACCATCACCCTCAAGGAAAATCCCTGCGCCCGGGCCCTGCCCGGCTTCCAGCCCGCCAAGCAGGTGGTCTTCTCCTCGCTCTATCCGGTTTCCACCGACGACTACGAGGACCTGGCCGCGGCCATGGAAAAACTGACCCTCAACGACTCCGCCCTCACCTTCCAGAAAGATTCCTCCTCGGCCCTGGGCTTCGGCTTCCGCTGCGGTTTCCTGGGCCTGCTGCACCTTGAGGTGGTCCAGGAGCGACTGGAACGGGAGTTCGATCTCTCCCTGATCCTCACCGTGCCTTCGGTCAACTATCACGTTTATCTAACCGACGGCAAAATGATCGAAGTGGACAATCCCGCCTATTTTCCGGACCCGGGCAGCATCGAACGGGTCGAGGAACCCTATATCAAGGCCACCATCATGATGCCGGAGCGCTACATGGGAGCGGTGATGAACCTCTGCATGGAGCGGCGCGGGGTCAACAGCAGCTACAATTATCCGATACCGGGCCGGATCGAATACACCTGCGAGCTGCCGTTGAGCGAAGTAATTTACGATTTTTACGATAGATTGAAGTCCCTGACCCAGGGCTATGGTTCCTTCGACTACGACCTCATCGATTATCGGCCCGGTGATCTGGTCAAGCTCGATATCCTGGTCAACGGCGAAAAGGTCGATGCCCTGTCGCAACTGGTCCACCGGGCCAATGCCCGGGCCCGGGGTCTTTCCGCCTGCGAAAAGCTCAAGGAGGAAATTCCCCGCCAGATGTTCAAGATCGCCATCCAGGCGGCCATCGGCGGCAACATCGTAGCACGAAGCACTGTCTCGGCCCTGCGCAAGGACGTTCTGGCCAAGTGCTACGGCGGCGACATAACCCGCAAGCGCAAACTTCTGGAAAAACAGAAGGCCGGCAAGAAGCGGATGAAAACGGTGGGCAACGTTGAAATTCCCCAGAGCGCTTTTCTGGCCGTCCTCAAGTCGGACAACTAGCCTGGGGCGAGGCGCTCCCCCCTCCGCCGGGGAAAAACAGGTTCAGCGGGGGGTGAGAAAGGTGTCCAGACGGGCCAGGAGCTGCTCGCGGCCTTCGCCGGTTTTGGCCGAGAAGAGCAGGCGGTCGGCGGGGGCTATGCCCAGGGCGGCATCAAGGAGCCGGGCCTGGCGGTGCTGTTCGTTGCGGGAGAGCTTGTCCATCTTGGTATAGACCGGCAGCCAGGGGATGGCCTGGCTCTGGAGCCAGCCGGCCAGCATCCGGTCCAGGTCCTTGAGGGCGTGGCGCAGGTCGATAATCAGCACCACGCAGCGCAGATTGGGCCGGGTTTCCAGGTAGGCGGTGATCAACTCCTGCCACTTGGCCTGGAGTTTTTTATCGACCTTGGCGTAGCCGTAGCCGGGCAGGTCCACCAGGTGCAGTTCTTCCCCCACCAGGTAGAAGTTGAGGCTCTGGGTCTTGCCGGGGCGGGCACTGACCTTGACCAGATTGCGGCGCTGAAGCAGGCAGTTGAGCAGACTCGACTTGCCCACGTTGGAACGGCCGGCAAAGGCGATTTCCGGCAGATCGCCCTCCGGCAGTTGAGCCAGGCTGAAAACGCTGTCGACGAAGATTACTTTCTGAAGCTGCATTGCCGCTCCCCGCTGCTGGAATTTGCCGGCCGAGCCGCCCCGGCGAAGGGTAAGATGGGGCGACGGCCTTGCTGACCGCCACTCCTCTGCCCGGTGGCGCTCAGATCACCTTGTTGAGGGAATACTCGATGATCCCCTCGGCCCCGCTCTTGAGCAGGCGGGGGATCAGGTCGCGGACCTCGTGTTCGGAAATCACCGTTTCCACCGAAAACCACTCCTTCTGGTAAAGCGGCGATACGGTGGGGGCGTTGAGGCTGGGCAAAATATCGATTACCTCCTCCAGCCGCGGGGCGGGCACGTTCATCTTCAGGCCCACGATCTTGTCGGCCTTCAACGCCCCCTTGAGCAGCAGGGCGATGTTCTCGATCTTCTCCCGTTTCCAGGGGTCGGCCCAGGCGCTTTTGCTGGCGATGAACTGGGTATTGGAACTCATCAGCTCCTCGATGACCCGCAGGCCGTGAGCCCGGATGGTGCTTTCGGTTTCGGTGACCTCGACGATGGCGTCGGCCAGCCCCGAAACAACCTTGGCCTCGGTGGCTCCCCACGAAAAGGCGATATCGACGTTGATCTTGCGGGCGGCAAAATATTCCCGGGTGAAATTGACCAGCTCGGTGGCGACCTTCTTGCCTTCCAGGTCCTCGGGACGCCTGATCGGCGAATCGCCGGGCACCGCCAGCACCCAGCGGGTGGGCTTGCGGCTGACCTTGGAATAAATCAGATCGGCCACCACCACCACGTCGGAGCGGTTTTCCAGGGTCCAGTCCTTGCCGGTGATCCCGGCGTCCAGGACTTCCTTTTCAATGTAGACCGACATTTCCTGGGGCCGGCAGATGGAACAGGCCAGTTCCGGGTCATCGATTTCGGGGAAATAATTGCGGGAGGAGAGCTTGATCTGCCAGCCAGACTTGGCGAAAAGCTCAATGGTCGCCTTCTCCAGGCTGCCCTTGGGAATTCCCAGCTTCAACTGTTTCATTTCTTATAGACCTCCGCGGGATCAAAAACCGGGGTTTCCGTAATTTCCAGCCGGCTGCCGTCGCCCGCCAGCCGCCGGTAAAAGCAAGTGCGATGACCGGTATGGCAAGCCGCCTCGCCCAACTGTTCGACCTTGAAAAGCACCGTATCGGCATCGCAGTCGACCCGGATCTCCCTGATCAGCTGCACATGGCCGGAGCTTTCGCCCTTGAGCCAGATCTGGTTGCGCGACCGGCTCCAATAGTGGGCCTTACCGGTTTCCAGGGTCCGCCGCCAGGACTCCTCGTTGATATAGGCCAGCATCAGAACCTCGCCGCTTTGCTGATCCTGGACGATGGCCGGCAGCAGCCCCTTTTCTCCCTTGCTGAAATTAAGCATCCTTGCTGATTCCTCGTTCACGATTTACGCTCTTGCCGCCCGTCCGCGGCCGGTCCGGTCCCGGCCTCGGTGTTTTCCCGCCGTTGCCCGGCCGCCTCGGCTTCTCGAGCGCACTTTCTCCGCCGCTCCCGGTCGAGAAAGTGAATCAGGCAGGCCGAGCGAAATTTGCAGTACTCCCGGGCTTGGGGACAGCGGGCATCCGCCTCGGCCATCCTTTTCCGGTATTTTTCACAAATCAAATCCATGGAGTCGCAAGCACCGCCACTTCGGCAGGAACAGGCAGCAGGCGGCAAAATCAACGGGCAACCCCGGCGCCAATCTGCCAGCCCGGGGCTGAACCGCCGCAGACAAAAGCGTTAGAATAGGGCTATCGCCCTGTATTGTCAAGCTGTAAAGCATCTAACGGCCCGAAGCAACTCTGCGGCTGCATCTTTGTCCGACGGCTTTACCGGACTCCATTGGCGGCCTTGCCCGAGCAAAACCTTGTGCCCTTCCCGCTTTTTCGGCATAATGACCCCGAACCGGCGGCCAGCATGCTGCCGCCATCAACCGATAAACGGAGGAGAACCCGGCGACGACGCCGGGGTCGAGTCCCACCCCAAAGGTTTGCAGATGACACCACAGGTAAAGGAAAACGACCAGGTAACGGTTCAGTATGAAGGCCGGCTGGAAAACGGCGAGGTTTTCGAGTCCTCCAGCGACTCGGCCCCGATGTCTTTCCGGATCGGCGAGCAGATGGTCCTGCCCTCGCTGGAACGGGCCCTCATCGGGATGAAGGTGGGCCAGACCCGCACCATCAGCATCCCCCCGGAAGAGGGTTACGGCCCCCGCCACGAGGAACTGGTGCTGAACGTCAAACGGAACAGCTTCGGCGAACGGGAACTCCAGGTGGGAATGGTCATCGCCATGAACCTGGAGCGCGAGGGCGAAACCCACCGCCTGCCGGCCATGATCACCGCCATCGAGGGGGATGAGGTCAAGGTGGACTTCAACCATCCCCTGGCCGGCCAGGAACTTTTTTATACCATTACCGTTACCGCCATCAAGTAGGCAAAGCCGGACCATGACTCCTCCAACAAGCCCGGTGGCCGCCGGTACCGGCCCCCTTGCCGACCGGGCCATTCTCAGCATCGCCGGGTCGGATCCCTCGGGCGGGGCCGGCCTCCAGGCCGACCTTAAGACCTTTACCGCCCTGGGGGTATACGGGGCCGCGGCGATCACCTGCGTCACCGTCCAGAATACCTTGGGGGTGAGATATTTTACCCCTCTGGCGCCGCAACTGGTCCATGACCAGATCCGGGCGGTCCTGGAGGACCTGCCGGTGAGCCATGTGAAAATCGGGATGCTCGGCACGGCCGAAATCGCCTTGGCCGTGGCCGCTGCCCTGGCCGATTTCGCCGGCGAAGTCATTTACGACCCGGTGCTGGTGGCCGGCGCCGGCCAGGCCCTTTGCCGCGGCGGCGCCGGGGGCGAAATCCCGGTGCTGCAGGAAAAATTATTGGCCACGGTCAGCGTCCTGACCCCCAACCTGCCCGAACTGGCGGCCCTGACTGGACGGGAAACGGCTGACCTGGCCCCGGCCGCCGACGCTCCTCCCGCCGCCATTGTCGCGGCGGTCCGGGAACTGTTCCAGCGCTATCCGCGCCTACGGGCGGTGGCGCTCACCGGCGCCCATCATCAGCCGGCCAGTGCCCTGATCCGCGATTTTCTTCTGCAAAGGCCGCCCTTGGCAGCTGAACCGGGTTCGGCGTCGGGCAGTCTCGGGGAACATGAACTCACCGAAATCCGGCATGGGCGCCGGCAAAGCAACAACCTCCATGGTACCGGCTGCACCTTCGCGGCGGCCCTGGCCGTCCACCACCAGCTAACGGGCTCTTACCCCGAAGCCCTGCGGCGAACGGTGGCCTTCCTGGACCGGGTGATTGCCGCCGGCCGACCCTTGCAGTTGGGTAAAGGCAATGGCCCCCTAGGACATCACCTTTGCCACCCCCGGTAAGCTGAGGGAGTTTTTCCATGCGTGATTTTATCGGGCCGGATGGCCGCTTTCGGGTTTACCAGCATCAACCTTCCTACCGGGTCCGCAATTTGCGCCGGCACGACGGATTGGCGCCGCTGGGTTATTCGGCGCCCGACTCTGGCGGGCAACTTCCGCCGCTCATCGACAACCGGCGCAATTTCCCCGCCGGCGACCTGGTGGTTGAGCCGGCCGACCCGGTCTACGAGATCCCCAACCCTTTCCCCTTTCGCGGGGCGACCTTTATCTGCCAGACCTGGGCCGCCGGCAAGGCCGCCGATCCAGGCTCGATCCGGCTGCCCCGGCCCCCGACCGTTTCCCTGCGGTCAGGTCTCGGCGTTGGGGAGATATCGGCCGCCGCCGGCAGCGGGACCAGCGGCCCGGACCGGCCAAGCAGCGAACTCGAACAACTGGGAAGGCTGCTGGCCCTGCTGCCCCGCCCCCTCCGGTTGACCCTGGCCGCCACTTCCCACGATCCCGCCGAGCTTGTTTACCTGGCCGCCCTGAGTTGCGAGTTTGTCTACCCTCGGCTGGGCGACGATCAGTCAACAAGCGATGCCAACCCCCCCGACCACGGCGCCGGCGCTGCCTCCGGGGCGGAACCCGTCGGCCTGCGTTACCACCGGATTGACGGCCAGCCCCGGCCCTTGATCCATGATCATGACCTTTACGAAACCGTGGCCAACAATCCCCATCTGCCGGCGGCTTACCGCCAGATCATGGTCCTCCGCCCCGGCGCCCAGGGAGGCAGCGAAATCGTCGGCGAATACGGCGCGCCCGGCGGACCCACCCATATCTTCGAGTATCTGCGCCGCAACAGTTATATTCCCTGGGGCCATTACGCCGCCAACATGGCCGACGACACGATCCGCTACCGGATCAGCGATCTAAGCGAGGCCGATATGACCGGCCTGCGCCACCTCTATTACCAGCGCACCTATATCCGCCTGGCGGAGATGCTCCAGTTGCCCTGCCGGTGGCAACGCGCCGGTCTGACGGTGACGGAACTGGAAGAATTGCGGCGCCAAATTTTGCCCGCCATCCAACAAGCCGCCCCCGGCAGCCTGCCCTTTACCGCCACCCTCTGGGGCTGGAACTTCGGTTATGATTTGGCCGGCAGCGGCTTTCGCCTCCACGCTTCCCACCAACAGGTTCACCAGCAATACGCCCTGGTGCCGCCCCCGCCGGCATTTGCCTGCGGAGACCAGGTGGCCCATTGCGGCAAGGAATTCCGCCGCCGCCACGGCCGGGGGCTCTTCGCCGCCTACCTGGACGCCCTACGCCGGAACACCCGGATCGACGGCAATCCCGACGCTCCCGCCGATCTGATCATCCATGAGGATGAACAGGTCATCCTCTTTGTCCCCAAGGCCCAGGTCTCCCAATGGGAGATGCAGATCATGACCAAAGGGGAAGTCGGCAATATCCTGGAGGCCGACCAGGCCTGCCGGGCCGCCCTTGACGGCGCCCTGCTCCTGGCCCAGCGCATCCTGGCCGAACTGGGCGCTACCCTGGTCACCAGCATCGAATACGCCAAGCGCCTGGATGATCCCAGCCATGACCAACGGCTGCTTTACGCCCTGCTCCCCAAGTTGCCCTACGCCATGGGGGCCTTCAGCGAAGCCCAGCAACGCTGGATCTGCGGCCATTACCCGGAGGATTTCGCCGCGGCCTGCCGGGCCGCCGGAGCCTGCCTGACCTTGGCCGGGGATTAACCCGCGCCGGTGCCGGGCCACAAAGACGGGAGTTGACTTTAGCGGCCGATTCTCTCATGCTTGCTTAGGTAATGGGCGTTAACGCGAGTTGCGCCGGCGGCAAGCAGCAGCCAGGGGAGGGCAAAACCACCGGAGCCGCTGACCCGGGCCGGGACCGAAGCAAATCAAGGAGCAGGGCATGACCTGGCAACAACACCGGCAAAAAATCACCCGGCACCCGGCACCCCGGTGGCCGGCCCTGCTCTGCGGGCTGATCACGATCTGCCTGCTTGCCGCTCCCCCCGCCGGCGCCAGCGATGACGAGACCTTGAACCTGTGGATCCACCCTTATCTGCCGGCCACCGAACTGATTCGTCGTTTCAGCCCCCTGGCGGACTATCTGGCCGAGGAACTGGAGCGACCGGTGCAGATCCGGGTCCAGCAGAGCTACCAGACCCATATCGATTTAATCGGCCGCGATCACGCCGATCTCGCCTTCATCGGGCCGGCCAGCTACGTAATCATGCGCCGCCAATACGGCCATAAACCCTTGCTGGCCATGCTGGAGGAAAACGGCTACCCGGTTTTTCAGGGAATGATCATCGTCCGGGAAGAGGCCCCGTTCACCAGCCTGACCGATCTCAAGGGGCAAAGTTTCGCTTTCGGCGACCCCAATTCCACCATGAGCTATATCGTACCCCGAGCCATGCTGGCCCAGGCCGGGGTCAGCCTGGACGATCTGGCCCGCCACGATTTCCTCAATTCCCATCATGATGTGGCCCTGGCCGTGCTGGGCGGCTACTTCGCCGCCGGCGGCGTCAAGGACGAGGTTTTCTACGCCTACCAGCCGCGCGGGCTCAGGGCCCTGGCGACCAGTCCGCTGATTCCCGATCACCTCTTCCTGACCCGGGCCGATCTGCCGCCGGCTCTGGTGGACCGCCTGCGGGAACTGCTGCTGGCGATCAACCACCATCCCCGCAAGCTCGAGATCCTTAAGGGGATCAAAGAAACGGTCACCGGGCTGGTGGAGGCCCAGCCGGAAAATTATGACAGTCTCGAAGAAATGATGGCAATTTTCAGCGGCGATTAAAAAATTGGCGGGAATGGAGAGTTTTTTTGCTCCCTGCTGATTACCCTCGCAGTCCGGGCGGTTCGGCAAGCTTCTCGCCCCCCGCAAATAACCGGCCGCCCAGGCCTCGAGGCCATAAACAATGGAAATCAGACAGGCATGATTGAAGAAGAAATCCGGTTGCTGCTGGTGGAAAAATCGGCCCGCGACGCTGACCTGATTTTGAACGCCCTGGCCAAAGAAGGCTACCTTGTCCACGCCGAACGGGTGCAAACGGAGCAGGCCTTGCGCCAGGCTCTTGCCCGGGGCCCCTGGGATCTGGTGGTCTCCGACTATGCCTTGCCGGGTTTTCCTGGCCCGGCTGCCCTGCAAGTAGTCCGGCAAGTGGCCCCCGATCTGCCCTTCATCCTGGTTTCCGCCGCTATCGCCGAAGAAGCCGCCATCGATATCATGCGCGCCGGGGCCCGGGACTACGTGATGAAAGACCGGCTCAGCCGCCTGGCTCCGGCGATCCGGCGCGAACTGGCGGAAGTCCGGCAGCGGCAGCGGCGCCGCGAGACCGAAAAAATGCTCCTGTCCCGGCTCAACCAGGCCCAGAAGATGGAGGCCATCGGCACCCTGGCCGGCGGAGTGGCCCATGACTGCAAAAATATTCTTTCCGTTGTCAAGGGTTATGCCGAACTGGCCCTGACCCAGATCAAGCCGGGTAAGCCGGGCTTCCAGGAACTGCAGGGCATTCTCCAGGCGACCCAACGCTCCGCCGAACTCACCAACCAACTGCTGGCCTTTGCCCGCAAGCAAAAGGTCGCGCCCAAGGTGGTGAATCTCAACGATACCGTGGCCGGGATGCTCAAGATGCTGCGGCGCTTGATCGGCGATGATATCGATTTCAAGTGGCTGCCGGCCGAGGGCTTATGGCCGGTCATGATCGACTCCGGCCAGGTGGATCAAATCCTGGCCAATCTCTGCGTCAACGCCCGGGATGCCATCATCGGCCAGGGCCGGATCAGCATCGCGACCGCCAACGTCACCCTGGATGAGAACTATTGCGCGGTGCATGCCGACTGCGTCCCCGGCGATTACGTCCAACTGAGCGTCAGCGACAACGGGATGGGCATGGACCGGGAAACCCAGACCCATATCTTCGAGCCTTTTTTCACCACCAAGGGCGCCGATACGGGCACCGGCCTGGGGCTGGCCATGATTTACGGAATTGTGAAGCAGAACCATGGTATGATCAATTTTTACAGCGAACCATGCCAGGGAACCATCTTCCGCATTTACCTGCCCCGCCAGCATAAGGCCGCCCCGGCCGCGGCGGCCCCGGCCCCCGGCCCGAGTTCCTTTATCGGCGGGGCCGAAACCATTCTCCTGGTGGAAGACGACAAGGTTATTCTCGATATGACCGCCAGAATACTCAAGCAACTGGGTTACCGGGTTCTGGCCGCCGCCACCCCCGGCACCGCCCTGCAACAGGCAAAACGCCATCCCGGCAAAATCGACTTACTGCTGAGCGACGTGGTGCTGCCGGAACTTAACGGCTGCGAGCTGGCCCAGCAAATTATGCGTCTCCGGCCGGGCATCCGGTGCCTGTTCATGTCCGGCTATACCGCCGATTTCATCACCGACAACGAACTGGCGCAAGCGACCGTCCACTTCCTGGCCAAACCTTTTTCCCTGAGTGCGCTAGCCGAAAAAGTCCGCTACGTGCTGGACCACCAGTAAGCTGGCCCCGACCGAGCCACGACGCTAAGCGAGCACGAGAAGGCTTAATGACGGGGCGGGATCGCCGGCGGCGCCCAGGGTTAAATGCCTGGCCGGCCTAAGTTTACCGCCGCAATCGCCCAGGGATAAGCCCAAGGCCGATGGTCGGCAATTTACAAATGTCGGCGCATGCGGTAGATTGCCGAGGCCGGTTTTTTTCCGCGGACCCGGCGGCCCCTTTTCAGCAAAGGCGGGCCGGCCGGGCTGTTTAAACTAAAAGCAAAAGAGAGCTTGATGAAACCAGGTTATTACGGCAACTGGGGTGGGGCCTTCGTGCCGGAAGTGCTGCACGAGACTTTCCGGCAGTTGAACCAGGTTTTTGCCGCCGCCAAGGCGGATCCGTCCTTCTGGCGCCAGTACGTGGAACTGATGGGCAGCTATTCCTGCCGCCCCACCCCCCTGACTTACGCCGAAAATCTCAGCCGCCGCCTGGGTGGGGCGCAAATCTTCATCAAGCGCGAGGATCTCAACCATACCGGCGCCCACAAGGCCAACAATGTCATGGGCCAGGGGCTGCTGGTCCAGCGGATGGGCAAGAGCCGGGTGATCGCCGAAACCGGGGCCGGCCAGCACGGGGTGGCCACCGCCACCATGGCCGCTAAATTCGGTCTGGCCTGCACCATCTACATGGGCGAGGAGGATGTCCAGCGCCAGCGGCCCAACGTCTTCTGGATGGAAAAGCTGGGCGCCACCGTGGTGCCGGTCACTTCCGGCTCCCGGACGTTGAAAGACGCCATCAACGAGGCCTTCCGCGACTGGGTGGCCAACATGGACACCACTCACTACGTGATGGGCACGGTCTGCGGCCCCCACCCCTTTCCGGAAATGGTGGCCTGGTTCCAGAAAATCATCGGCGACGAGGTGCGGGAGCAGATCCTGGCCGTCCACGGCAGCTTGCCGGCCCGGGTTTACGCCTGCGTCGGCGGAGGCTCCAACGCCATGGGGATTTTCCAGGGTTTTCTGGCCGACCGGGAGGTTGAGCTGGTGGGGGTGGAGGCCGGCGGCAAGGGGCTTGCAAGCGGCCAGCACGCGACCCGGCTCAGCGGCTCCGACGCTTCGCCGGGGGTGGCCCAGGGCTACAAGACCATGTTCCTCCAGGATGACGACGGCCAGATGCGCGACACCCATTCGGTGGCGGCCGGCCTGGATTACATCGGGGTCTCGCCGATCCTGGCCAACCTCTGGGAACTAGGACGGGTCCGCTTTGCCGCCGCCACCGACGCCGAGGTCATGGAAGCCCTGGAGCTGACGATCCGCAGCGAAGGAATTATTCCCGCCCTGGAATCGGCCCACGCCTTCGTCCAGGCCTTCAAGGAGGCCGGTTCACTGCCCCGGGAGGCGGCGATCATCGTCAACCAGTCGGGCCGGGGCGACAAGGACATTTTCACCATCGCCCACGCCTTCAACGATCCCTCCTGGCAGGAGTTTATCCGGGCCAAGGGAGAGGAATACGCCCGCGGCACCAAATAATTGCCGGGGGCCAAGCCCCGGGCAACCAGACGCCCTCAATCGCCACAGGAAATACCGCATGACCCTGAGCCAAGCAATTCACCGCGCCCGCGCCGATAAGGACATCCTGCTGATGACCCACCTGGTCCTGGGCTACCCTTCTTTTGCCGTCAACCGCCGGGTTATCGAGCAGATGGTGGCGGCCGGGGTCGATATCATTGAACTGCAGATCCCTTTTTCCGAGCCGGTAGCCGACGGCCCGGTGATCCTGCGGGCCAACCAGGAGGCCATCGCCAGCGGGGTCAGAGTCCGGGACTGTTTGGCTTTCGCCGCCGAAATGACCGCCCGGCACCCCATCCCCTTCCTCTTCATGACCTACTACAACATTCTTTTCAAGTTCGGGGTGGAGGACTTTCTCGCCGCCAGCCGGCAAATCGGCATCCAGGGCCTGATCATTCCCGATCTGCCGCCGGAAGAGGGAGAAGAATACCTGGCGGCATGCCGCCGCCTGGAACTGGCCCCGATCCAGATCTTCGCTCCCACCAGCAGCGACGAACGGATGGTCGAACTGGCCGGCCACGGGGCCGGCTTCGTCTACTGCGTCGCCCGCCGGGGAGTCACCGGGGCCCAAACCAGTTTCGATGAGAGTTTCAACAACTACATCGCCCGCTGCCGCCGGGCCACTGAAATGCCCCTGGCGGTGGGCTTCGGCATCAGCTCCCGCCAGGATGTAGAACTCCTGCGCGGCAAGGCCGATATCGCGGTGATCGGCTCCGCCACCATCGGCCTGGTTGAGGAACAGGGCCCGGAAGCGGTGGGACCGTTCATCGCCGGCCTGCGCTGAACAACTCCCAACCCCAGCCGCTCGGCAATTACGGCCAAGCGGGCAGTCGCGCCCGCCCCCCGGGTGATCCCCTGAAATTTGGTTGTCACATTTGGTTGGCGGCTAGACGCTCTCGCCACTGGCTATCACCTGGTGCGGGAAATCCGCGGACCGGCGACCGGGGGAGACGATGCAGTTGCGGCCGATCCTGGCCGCCGCCGGAATCTGGGCCCCCTTGCCGATCAGGCTGATGCCGGTATAAAGGTGCTGGGGATGTTCGCGGTTGGCCTGCTGCTTTTCTTCCTCGGCGCCGCAACCCACCACCGCTCCCGCCCCCACCGTCACCCTTTTGTCGAGGATGGCCAGATCGATTGCCGCTTCCGCCGCTACCAGGCAGTCATGAAAGAGGATGGAATCCCGCACCACCGCCCCGGGACCGACCCACACCCCGGGGGAGAGGACCGAGTTGATAACGGTGCCTTCGATCAGGCAGCTGGCGGCGATCAGGGAGTTGCTGGCCCGGCCGGCCCCGATAAAACGGGCCGGACAACGGTCGGAAGGCAGGCCGTCGGCCTCGGGATTGGGGCGGATGCCCCAGGCCGCCGGGGTGATGGGGGGGACGGGCCGCAACACATCCATGTTGGCCTCCCAGTAGGCCTGAATGGTGCCGACATCACGCCAGTAACCGCGGAAGGGATAGGCATAAACCCGGTCGGCGGTGATGGCCCGGGGGATCATATCCATGCCGAAATCCATGTCGGTGCGGTAGGTTTCCAGGGTGTGAAGAAGATACGCGGTGTTGATGACGTAAATGCCCATCGAAGCCAGTTCGGTGCGGGGCTGGGCCGGCTTTTCCTCCCACTCCACGATGCGCCCGTCGGAATCGGTGATGGCGGTGCCGAACTGCTTGATCTGCTCGCGGGGCACCACCATGGTGGCCACGGTCATGTCGGCCTCCTTGCGGCGATGGACCTGGAGCATGTCCTCGAGATCCATGCTGTAGATATGATCCCCGGAAAGGATGATGACCTCGGGCGAAGGATGGGCCTTGATGAAGTCGATGTTTTGGCGGACCGCGTCGGCGGTGCCCTTGTACCAGTCGGAATCACGGGCTCCGGTGCGGGGCGGAAGAATTTTGACCCCCCGGGTGCGCCCGGAAAAGTCCCAAGCGGCGCCGGTGCCGATATGGCGCATCAGCGAGAGCGGCTTGTACTGGGTCAGCACCCCCACTTGGGAAAAGCCCGAGTTCATCACGTTGCTCAGGCTGAAATCGATGATCCGGTAAATACCGGCAAAGGGCACCGCCGGCTTGGCCCGGCTCTGGACCAGGTTGTTCAAGCGGCTGCCGACCCCGCCGGCCAGCAAGAGCACCAGGGGTTCCTGGTTGTTGGAGCTCATCGCACCACCTCCCCGTCGGCGATCCGGCTGCGGGTCATCTTTTCCGGGCCCAGGGCTGGATAAAGGGTGCAACCGGCCCCGATAACCATCCCCGCCGGGATCTGGTTGTTCCAACCCAGCACCGTGACCCCGGTCGGTTCCGCCGGCGGCGCCCCGGCCAGAAGGCTCCCCACCAGGGGCGCGCCGGCCTGCTCCTCCGGTTCATCCCCGGCCGAGGTCTGGCCGCCGATCCGCACCTCCTCGCCCACGGTGACGTTGACGTCGCTGACCACCTTGTCCAGGCAGGCTCCCTTCCCCACCACGTTGTCGAAAAAGAGGACCGAATTCCGTACCACCGCCCCGGCCTTGACCTGCACCCCGGGAAAGAGGATGGAATTTTCCACCCGGCCTTCCACCAGGCAGCCGTTGTAAACCAGGCTGTTGCTGATCTGGCCCTCTTCCCCGACCTTGAGCGGTTGACAGTCGCGGATCCCGCGATGGTCGAGATTGGTCCGGATGCCCCAACGGCACAAGGATAAGCGGGGTTCAACGCCCAGCAGATCCATGCTGGTCTGCCAGTATTCTTCGATGGTGCGGGTATAGCCCCAGTAGCCGGTGAACTTGTAGCCATAGACCTTTTTGTGGCCCACCATGGCCCGGGGGATGATGTCGCGCCCGAACTCGAAGGATTCGTCCTCCCGGGCGTTGGCCTCCAACAGGTCGTAAAGCACCCGGGGCTTGAAGCAGTAAACGGTCATCGAGGCCCAGTTGGAAGCGGGCACTTCCGGTTTCTCCCGGTATTGCAGAACCCGGCCGCCCACCGCGCCGTCCTCATCACCAATTTCCGCCACCCCGAAACGATGGGCCTTGCTCCAGGGAACCTCGACACAGGCCATGGTGCAGTCGGCGTCCTTGCGGCGATGATAGGCGATAATGTCCCGGTAGTCCATATGGTAGACATGGTCGCCGGAAATAATCAGGATGGTTTCGGGATTGTGAAACTGGATAAAGTCGAGGTTCTGGCGCACCGCGTCCGCCGACCCCCGGTACCAGCTGCTCTGGCCGAAGCCCTGGTAGGGAGGCAGGACGAAAACCCCGCGGTAACGGCCGATCATGTCCCAGGAAGCCCCGATGCCGATATGGTTGATCAGGGAAAAACTGCGGTACTGGCTCAAAACCCCCACCAGTTCCAGGCCCGACTGCATCAGGTTGCTCAGGGGAAAATCGATGACCCGGGCAAAACCGCCGAATGGAACGGCGGACTTGGGCCGATGGGCGGTAAGCACGCTCAACTCGTCCACCCTTCCCCCGGCCAGGACCACGGCCAGCACCTTGGGTTTGCGCTGCGGCATCGCGTATCTCCTTGTCAGAGTCAGAGGACAGAGGACAGAAAGCAGAAAACAACGTTTAAAGCCCTACTTTAATTGTGCTTTTGGGATTGTCGCTGGCCACCTTGCGGTTACAGAGTCCCGGCTTAACCCCTCTGCCCTCTCTCTTTCGGTCCCTGATTCACATATGCTTGGTGGTCAGGCGGATCAGTTCCTTGGTGTTGAAGGCGGCGGCGTCCTTCTCCATGTTCTTGAGCGGCACCTCGGCCCGGGCCGATTCACGATGACCGCCGGCGCTGCCGGCCTTACCGAAGATCTTTTCCGCCAAGCGCCCCGCATTCTTTTTGTAGCCGTCGCAGCGAAAAATTACCACCAGTTTGTCGTTATGAATCCCGGAAATGAAAACCCAGTCCGCTTCATGGACCTGTTTAAAGAAGTCGGCGATCAAGACCAGGATATCGGGGCTGGGAACCTTGCCGACATGCGCATAGAGCCGCTGCTTGCTCATTTTCATTTCGGTCAGGGCGTTGCGGAAATAGTTGAGCTCCGAACGGCGCAGCGAGGACATCTCGATCTTGCGGACCAGGCTGAGATTGGCCAGGTTGAAAAGATAGCGAAAGGAGATGGCATCGGCCAGGGTGACCTTTTTTTCGAAATTCTGGGTATCCACCTTGATGGCGTAGAACAGGGCGGTAGCCAGGGCCACCGAGGGCCGGGCCGCGGCGGCCCGCAGATACTCCACCATAATCGAAGCAGTGGCCCCGTATTCCTTGCGGATATCGACAAATGTGGCGACCCAGCCCTTGGTGGCGGGGTGATGATCGATGACCACATCAAAGGCGATATTTTCGAAGGCGGGCAGATGGGGGGGCTGGGAGTCCAGCATGACCTTCTTGCTGTAATCGGCCAGCTTTACCGTATGCAGCCGCTCAGCGGGAATCTTGAGCAGTTCCAGCATGACCAGGTTGTTGAGCCGCCGGATCTCGTTGGGATAGGCGATGGTGACATTCTTGACCCGGTAGCGCAGCAGCCGCTTGACCGCAAAAGCCGCGGCCAGGGCGTCGGGGTCGGCGTTGATCACCACCAGGACATTATCGTCCTTGGCAAAGACGTTCCAGAACTCCTGGAGACGTTCCTTGGCGGTCTTCTTGGAGTTGCGCTTGCGATTGGGATTGGGACCAAGCAAGGCGGCGCCGGTAGCGGGCGCAGGGGAACTGTTTTTCTTCATGGGCGACCTATACCATATTCTCCCGGCCGCTGGCAAGATGTGGCCAACCGCCGACTCCGCCGGCAAGAGGCCGACGGGGTCCGCTCCGCCGGCAATACTTGCGATTTTGGGCCGAATTAACATGAGACTTACCACCTGTTTTGTGCTAAAAAGATCAATTCTCCTAAAGCCTATGAAAGCGGTTGATCCCATGAACAAAATCCTCGTTGTCGGCGGGGCCGGCTATATCGGCTCCCATATGGTATGGCTGCTGGGCCGGAAAGGCGTTGAGGTTGTCACCCTGGACAACCTCTGCGGCGGCCACCGGGATGCCATCCGGCATGGCAGGTTCGTGCACGGCGACATAGCCGATCGACTGCTGCTCGACGAACTGTTCCAGCAAGAACGGTTTGACGCGGTTATCCATTTCGCCTCTTTTATCCAGGTGGGAGAGTCGGTCCGGAACCCGGCCCGCTATTACCACAACAACCTCGTCAACACCCTGAAACTGCTGGAAGCCATGCGGGCCCATGGGGTGGACAAGCTCATCTTCTCTTCCTCGGCCGCCATTTTCGGAGAACCGGAATACACTCCCCTCGACGAGGCCCACCCCCAAAGGCCCATCAATCCTTACGGCCGGAGCAAGCTCATGGTGGAGCAAATTCTGGCCGACTACGGCCGGGCCTACGGCCTCAAGTCCGTTTGCCTGCGCTATTTCAACGCCGCCGGGGCCCATCCGGATGCCCACCTGGGCGAACGCCACCACCCTGAAACTCACCTGATCCCCCTGGTTTTGCAGGCCGCTGCCGGCCGCCGCCCCGCGGCTACCGTCTTCGGACGCGACTACGACACCCCGGACGGGACCTGTATCCGCGACTATATCCACGTCCTCGACCTGGCCGAAGCCCACTGGCTGGCCATGCAATACCTGAACCAGGGCGGCGGCACCACGGCCTTCAACCTGGGCAACGGCAACGGCTACTCGGTGGCGGAAGTCATTGCCGCCGCCGAAAAAATCACCGGGCGGCCCATTCCGCTGCAAGAAGGAAGCCGCCGCCCAGGGGATCCCGCCCGCCTGGTAGCCGATGCGACCGGCATCAAACAGGAACTGGGCTGGCGGCCCCGGCAGCCCGAACTGGAAAAAATCATCCAAACCGCATGGCAGTGGGAATGCCAGATGATAAGGTCGGCATGACAGGCCCGTCGTTGCCCCTTTACGACCGATCTCTCCTGGGGGGCCCGGGGATGCTCAGAGCATGAACAGGCTGGCAATAAACGCATACCTCGATGGGCGCCCGGGCCACGAAAAACAGACCTGGGCGGTAATCAGGGCCCTGGAGCGCCTGACCCCGGTCAGCGTTGAAGCGGTGGCCGCCGGGTCAAAAGTCAGCGGCGCCCTGCTGGGAGCGCTCCCGGCCGCCCTGGTTCTGGTGGCAGAGA
>NZ_JBIPKI010000023.1:0-33844 GCF_044068515.1 Desulfurivibrio nitratireducens | reverse complement strand
TGCGGCGCTTCTGGGAGGACCAGTTGACCGGGATCATGCTCCGGCCCCACCTCAATGCCCGTTAAGTCGGCTGTAACTACAACCTCACCCGCGGATATCAGCTGCCGGCCGGCTTGGCCATGCCAAGATCCCGGTTCGCCGGCCCCATGATATAGGGCCGGGCCACCTTGACCCGCACCTTGTCGGCAATCTCCAGGGTAACCACGGTGTCGGTCAAGCCGGTGATGGTGCCCTGGAGCCCGCCGCTGCTGACAACTTCATCGCCGATTTTCAGCGCCGCCAGAAAATGCTGGTGTTCCTTGGCCTTCTTCTGCTGGGGCCGGATCAGCAGAAAATAGAAGATCACAAAAATCAGAATCAGGGGAATAAAGGCGCCTAAGCCACCTCCCGTCGGAGCCGCTTCGGCGGCGTGGGCTATACTTACCATGGTAAATCCTCCAGTTTAGTTGCGGGTTATAGATGTTGAGGCGCCGGCCCGAAGGGCCGTGGCGCCGCCTGTCCATGCTGGCCAAGCTAATCCGCCGCCGGCCGGTCGTCCGGCTGCTGGCGGCTGATGAAATCCCGGTAAAATTCGAGAAACCGGTCCTGCTCGATGGCCTGCCGCATGGCGGCCATCAGCCCCGTGTAATAGCTGAGATTGTGGATGGTCATCAGCACCGAGGCCAGAATCTCCCGGGCCAGGTAGAGATGGCGCAGGTAAGCCCGGCTGTAGTGACGACAGGTGTAACAGTCGCACTCCTCGTCCGGCGGCCGGGGATCATCATGATAACGAGCGTTTTTTATAACAAGCCGACCACGGGAAGTAAAGAGCATTCCGTTGCGGGCGTTGCGGGTGGGCATTACGCAGTCGAACATGTCGATTCCCCGCTTGACCGCCTCCACCAGGTTGCGGGGGGTGCCCACCCCCATCAGGTAACGGGCCTGATCCCGGGGCATCCCGGCGGCGGTGGTCTCGCAGATTTCATACATCAGTTCTTCCGGTTCGCCGACGCTCAAGCCGCCGATGGCATAACCGTCAAAACCGATTTCCACCATGGTTTCCAGGGAGCGCAACCGTAAATCCCGGTACATTCCCCCTTGGATGATGCCGAAAAGCAGCCGGTCCCTCTCCCCCTGGGCCGCCCGGCTGCGGGCCGCCCAGCGTCCGGTCAGGGAGGTGGCCGCCTCCGCCTCCCGGTAGCTGGCGGGATAGGGAATGCAGGTATCGAGGCACATCATGATATCGGTTCCCAGATCCTGCTGGACCGCCACCGCCGATTCGGGACTGAGAAAGAAGGCGGAACCGTCGATATGGGATTTGAAGGACGCGCCTTCTTCGGTGATTTTGGCCAGTTGCTGGAGGGAAAATATCTGAAAACCTCCGCTGTCGGTGAGAATCGGCCCCGACCAGTTCATGAAGCGGTGCAGGCCGCCGAGCTTTTTAATCAAACGATGGCCGGGGCGCAGATAGAGATGGTAGGTGTTGCCCAGGATAATTTCCGCCCCCAGTTCCCACAGGCTTTCCGGCATTACCCCCTTGACCGTGGCCTGGGTGCCCACCGGCATGAAGACCGGGGTCTGCACGGTCCCATGGGCCGTGCGCAACTCGCCCCGACGGGCGGCGCACTGGCTGGAGCGGCCCAGCACCGTGAAGGGCGAAGCGGCAGAATCGTGATCGTTGAGCAAAATTGCAAAACTCCTTCAGGCCACCAGCCGTAAAGTAACCGCCGCGCCCTGGTCGCTACCCGGCCGCCGGTAAACCCCGGCCACTTCCGCCGCGGTTTTTATCGGTCCCCGGTTCAGGGGCATCGGCCGGCTCAGCCGGAATCAGACATCGAGAAAAGTGTTGTCGCGGTTGAGCACCCGGCACCCGGCTTCGGTGACCACGGCCATATTCTCCAGCCGGATCCCGCCCCAGCCGGGCAAATAGACCCCCGGCTCGACGGTCACGACCATGCCGGGCCGGAGCAGCTTGCGGTGGCGATAACTGAGCGACGGTCCTTCGTGAACATTGAGCCCCACTCCGTGGCCGAGGCTGTGGCCGAAATGATCCCCGTGC
The DNA here is from genome assembly GCF_044068515.1 of Desulfurivibrio nitratireducens. NCBI lineage: Bacteria > Pseudomonadati > Thermodesulfobacteriota > Desulfobulbia > Desulfobulbales > Desulfobulbaceae > Desulfurivibrio > Desulfurivibrio nitratireducens. Next base: position 31,806 of record NZ_JBIPKI010000023.1, on the reverse strand, counting down.
CCGGCCGCGACAATGACGCTGCGGGCCACCCGGTCGACGAAACTGCCGCTGACTCCGGCCCGCAGGGCCTTTTGGCCGGCCAGTTGAGCCCGGCGGACCAGGCGGATCAACTCCAGGGTCCGGTGGTCGGGCCGGCCCAGGACCACGGTGCGGGTCATGTCGGAACAATAACCGTCCACCTTCAGGCCCATGTCGATGATCACCGGCTCCCCGGCGGCAATGGGGCGGCTGGTGGGGACCGCATGAGGTTTGGCCCCGTTGGGACCGGCGGCGACGATGGGGGGGAAACTCGGGCCCTCGGCGCCCCGGCGCCGCATGGTTTCTTCAAGCAGCCAGGCCACTTCCTGTTCACTGATCCCCGGCTGCATCTGTCGGTAAACGGTGCTGAAAACCTCTTCATTGAGCCGCACCGCCTCCTCGATCAGGGCCAGTTCGGCCGCGCTTTTAACCTGGCGCAACTGCTCCACCAGGTCGGTGAGGGGCACCAGTTCCACCCCCTTCTCGGCGGCCAGCTTTGCCAGGTTGAGATAGACCGAATGGAGCAGGTAGTGGCTTTCAAAGGCCAGCCGGCGGGGGGCCAGGGAGCTGAAAAGGCGGCGCAGCAGGGGAAAAAGGCCGCGGGGATAAACCCGGACCTCGAATTCCGGCGCTTCCTCCCGGGCCTGCAATTGATAGCGGCCGTCGGTGAGCAGGAAAGGTTTCCCCACCGCCGGGATCAGCAGCACGCCGGCGCTTTCGCCAATACCATGGTCAGCGGCCCGGTAGCCGCTGAGATAGCGGCGATTTTCCGGCTGGGTAACCAGCAGGGCATCCAGGTTGCGCCGTTGCAGGCGCCGGCGGAGACGGGCGAGCAGGGAAGACATCCCGAGCGGACTCAATGGAGAAAGTGGACAAAGACCTTGACCCCGTAGGGAAAAAGCTTGCCATGGAGTTGCTGGAGGGCCCGGGTGGGGTCGGCCTGGCCGAAATTGACCTGAAAACGGTACGGTTTATCAAGCACCGCCATATGCTCAAAGCGGTGCCGGCCGTAGCGGGTTTCGCTGCCTTCGGCATACCACTGGCGAAAGCGATTCTCCACCTCGGGCAGATCCTCGGGTTTGACCTCTTCGATATCCAACAGAATTTCCACTTCCATATGGCGCTTACCTCCCAGACTGACTTGAGCCGCGCTCAGATTCTGTGCTCAACCTGCTGCTTGTGCTGCTCCAGGGCCCGGCCGTACTGACTGTTCAGCTCGTCCTGAATCCGTTGCCATTCCTCCTGGAACTTGGGATGCTGTTCGGGGCCCAGTTTCATCGCCACTCCGGTTCTCCGGGCCAGATCGCCCTCCAGCATGGCCAGTTGCTGGGAGAACTGCTCGGCCAGTTGCTGGCGCAACTGGCGCCGGTGGGTGAGGTATTGCTCCAGGATTTTTTTCATGTCGCCCAGCAGCCGCAGCATTTCCCCGCCCGTGCCGGCCAGTTCCAGCAGCCCGGCCATGGCCTTTTCCGCCGGACCCAGCTGTTCCTCATCCCGGGGCAGAAAGATATTGCGCAACAGAGTCTGGGCCATGCCCCGGCGCAGATCGGGCTGAGCCTCGGCGGGAGAGGCGGCCAGCAAAGCGGCCAGGGAGGCTTTTTCCCCCCGCAAATAAGCCGCCGCCTGGCGCATTCCATCCCGCTGGCGCTCCTCGCCGCGGTAATCGGGATCAGCCGCGGCGCTACCGGCTGCATCCATGGCCGCCAGCCGCTCCATCACCTTCTCCATGGTGCTCTTGATCTCATCGCTCATAAACCAAACTCCTTCCCCAGCTTTTTCCGCCAACTATACCCGCCTTCCCCCCCGGCCAACAACCCCAAAGAAAAAAATAACCCGCCCCAAACCGGCGCTAACTCTTCTCGGCCAATCCGACCAGCGGATAGCTGAACGGGCGGCAGTGCCGCAGGTTCGGGCAAGCGGTTCGGTGCCGCGTAGCAGCGCTACGCAAGCCGGGCCGATCGCGCGAAGATGCGGTGCTGCCGCCCGTTCAGCGGGGAAAGGCGGCGGGGATCCCACCGTCAACCGGCAAAGTAGCCCCGGTGGTGGGGGTAAGCCCGGCGGCGAAAAAGACCACCGCGTTGCCCACGTGTTCGGCCAGCACCGTGGCCTTGAGCAGGTTGCGGTTGCGGTAATAGTCGCGCAAGCCGGCGGGATCGAGCTTGCGGGCTTCCATCCGCTCCGGCCCCACCACGTCCCAGAGCCCCGAACTGACCCCGTCGGCATCGAAAACCGCGTCGGCATTGATCATATTGACCCGTACCCCGATTTCCGCCAGTTCCAGGGCGGCTATCTTGCCCAGTTGATGGGCCGCCGCCTTGGAGGCGCTGTAAGCCCCGAAGGCCGCCCCGGGATCAAAGACATTCTTCGAACTGTTGATGATGATCTGACCGCCATAATTCTGGCGGCGGAAAATCGGCACCGCGTGCTTGATCACGGTAAAAACCCCGTGACAGTTGACCGCCATCACCCGGGCCAAATCGGTGGTGGTCAGCTCCTCCAGCCGGGCCACCAGGGCAATCCCGGCGTTGGGGACCAGGATGTCGAGCCCCCCGGCCCGCCGGACAATCTCGGCCATCCCGGCTTTGACCGATTCCTCGGCGCTGACGTCCATCACCACGGTATCGACCAGGGCAGCTCCGAAGCGCGGCCTCAACTTTGCCGCCACCGTCGCCAGGCGTCCCGCGTCGATATCGCTCAGGAAAACCCGGGCCCCGGCCGCCAGCAGCTTGGCGGCGATCCCCACGGCCATGGCGCCGCCGCCGCCGGTGACCAGGGCGACCCGGCCCGCCAGCGGCGCCAGCTGGCTTTTACCCAGCTTGGCCTGCTCCAGGCTCCAGTATTCCATGGCGAAGATATGCTCTTCGGCCAGATCCTGGTAGGAGCCCAAAACCGCCCCTTGCTGCTTGGTCAGGATGGTGTGCTCGGCAATGTCGGCGGCGATGGCCGCATCCTTGGGCGAAAACCCGGCTCCGATCAGCCCCAGGCCGGGAACCAGAATCACCCGGGGCCGGGGATCGAGGATGGTTTTGGCCTCGGCGGCCCGGCTGCTCTGGCGTTGAAAATAGGCCCGATAATCCTGCTCGTAGGCGCTGACGGCGCTCTTGACCAAGGCGGCAAGTTCCGGCTCGGCCGGCGCCGGGCCGGCGGTGGCCGGATCGAGGAACAGGGGATAATTCTTGGTCCGGATTACATGGTCGGGGGTCAACACCCCGCTGACCAGAAGCTCCCGAGCCCCGGGCCGGGCCAAGGCCGCCAGCAGTTCCGGCTTTTGTCGCAATTCCAGGCTGAAATAGCGGCGCCCGGCTCCCTCCTGCTCAAAACTCAAAGCTCCGCGAAGCAAGGGCAGCCAGCGGACCGGATCAGGGGCGGCCGCCTCTGGGGCCGGACCGGCGGGGCGCGGCGAGGCGGCCGGGGCGGCGGCGGCCAGGTAGTGCTCGGCCCGGGTCACGTAAGCGATCATCCGGTCGTAAGCGGTTTGGGCCTGGTCGGCAAAGGTGAAGATCCCGTGCTGGAGCAGGATTACCGCCTCGATCTCGGGCCGCGCCTCGTAAAGTTGGGCCATCGCCTGGGCCAGGGGAAAACCCGGCATTATAAAGGGCAGGATGCCGATCTTGTCGCCCAGGGCCTCGCGCAACCGGGTTTCCGGCTCCGGCAGATGGGTCAGGGCGACAATGGCGTCGGCGTGGGTATGGTCGATAAAACGATGGGGCAGAAAGGCGTGAACCAGGGTTTCGATGGAGGGGTTGGGAGCGGTGGAGTCCAGCATATGGGTGCGGAACTGGTTGACCATCTCCTCGTCGCTCAAGGTCTCGAGGACCCGCAGGCGCCGCAACCAGGCCAGATCGAGGGCGGGGAAACCGGCCGCTTCAATGCGGCCCAGATCCCAACCGCTCCCCTTGATATAGAGCACCTCCATCTCTTCCCCGAGCAGATTGGGGGTCAGATCCTTGACCGAAGTATTGCCGCCGCCGTGCAGGACCAGATCAGACTCCCGGCCGAGCAGGCGGGAGGTGTAAATCCGCAGGGCCAGATGCTCGGAACAACCGGGGCGGGCGGCGACAAACTCCCGGGCCTCCAGGGTATCAAAGCGATTTTTCATGGGTCTCCCCTTTAAGTTCGAACTTTGCCGCCGGCCCTCAAGAGCAGCCCGGCCGGATGGGGTCATTGGGTTTTCAGGCTAAGCAGCGGCCGGTCCCGATAATTAATCTCTCAGCCTCGGGGCGGGCCGAGGCCGGGCCCTTTACCAGGCCAGCGAAATGAGATAGGCGACATAGCCCCCGAGCAGCAGCACGCCCAGGCCCCGGCCCAGCCGCCCCCGCAGCACCAGGGCCGCCAGCAGCACCAGGGAAAAGAACAGCATCACCGGCAGGTCGCGATAAAGCAGCACCGGCGGCAGGCTGAAGGGCATCAGGGAAGCGGTGACACCCATGACCATCAGCAGGTTGAAAAGGTTGCTGCCGATGATGTTGCCCACCAGCAAAGCATCCTGGCGCTGGCGGATGGCGGCCAGGCAGGTGGCCAGTTCCGGCAGCGAGGTGCCCAGGGCGGCCAGGGTCAGCCCGATCACCAGTTCGGAGACCCCCAGGCCGCGGGCAATCTCCACCGCCCCGTGCAAAAAAAGCTCGGAGCCCCCGGCCAGAGCCACCAGTCCGACCAGGACCAGCAGCAAAGCCCGCCCGACTCCGCTATCTTCCCCAGGGGCATCAGGGGCGGGATCAGCTTCGGCTTCCGTCGCGGCAACGGCCACGGTCGCGGCGGGGGCCGACTCGACGGCGGCATAACGGTAGGCCACAAAGGTATAAATCAGCAGGGTGGCCACAAAAAGCCCGCCGACCGGCCGGGGGAAAAAACCAGCACCGACCAGGATGAAAAGAACGGCGGTGGCCAGGTGCAGCAGGACCATTTCGACGGCCACGACCCGAAAGGCCAGCCGCAAGGGGGCCAGCAATAACGAAATTCCCAGAATCAAACCGATATTGGCAATATTGCTGCCCACCACATTACCGAGCATGATCTCGGGATGCCCCCGCCAGGTCGCGGCCAGACTGATAAAGAGCTCCGGCAGCGAGGTGCCGAAGGCCACCACGGTCAGGCCGATCAGCAGGGAACTCATCCCCCAGTGGCGGGCCAGCTTGCGGGCCCCGTTGACCAGCAGTTCACCGCCGCCGAGCAGCAGCAGCAGGCCGGCCAAGAGAATCACGAGGGGGAAAATGAGGGGGGAAAATTCTGTCATCGTTTGAACCCGAAAAAGAGCTGGAAAGCCGGTCGGCAGAAGACGTATATCGGCGAACCGTCAGGGCCGGCGAAGGTTTGCCGGCCGGGTCAGGGTAACAGGGAAGCCCTGGTGGGTAAAGTCTTTTCGCTTGACAGGAACGCAAAAACCGTTACAGATTCTATGTTCTTTTTTGTATGTTGCGCTTGCGGAACACCCGGTGCGCCACCGCAAAATTAGCTGCAAGAGGTCCTGTCCGTATGGCTGTCCACCATGACGACCAGCTGCCTGATCAACGCCGGGAGGTGGTCAGGCGAATCAAGGAGACGGCGGATATCACCGAAATCATCGGGGAATACGTGAATTTGCAGCGATCCGGCGCCAACCTCAAGGGTCTTTGTCCTTTCCACGCCGAAAAAACCCCCTCCTTCATGGTCAGTCCGGCTCGCGGCAGCTTTCACTGTTTCGGCTGCGGCGAAGGTGGAGATGTGCTCAGCTTTCTGATGCTCTACCACCGGATCAGCTTTCCCGAGGCCCTCAAACAGCTGGCCGCCCGCTACCATATCACCCTGGCGGAAACCACCCTCTCCCCCCGGCAGCGGGAAGAAGCCCGCAAAAGGGAAAGCCTCTATGCCGTCAACGCCCGGGCCGCCGCCCTTTATCGCCATTTTCTGCTCAACGATCCCGCCGCCGCCGCCGCCCGCGCCTACCTGGCCCGGCGGGGGATGACAACCGAGGTCGGCGAGCTTTTTCAACTGGGGTATGCCCCACCGCGCTGGGATTTCCTGGGCAACATCCTGCAGCGGGAAGGGGTCTCGCCGGCCATCGCCGCGGAGGCCGGCCTGCTGGTGGCCCGCGACGGCGGCACTCCCCGGGAGGGGCAAGCGTCCGACCGTGATCGGGGTTATTACGACCGCTTCCGCGACCGGATTATTTTCCCCATCGTCGATCTAACCGGCCGGATTTCCGGCTTCGGCGGCCGCATCCTGGGGGAAGGGGAGCCCAAATACCTCAACACCCCCGAAACCCCGATTTTCAGCAAGGGCCAGACCCTCTTCGGCCTTTACCAGCACCGGGACGCCCTCCGCAAGGCGAGAAGCTGCCTGCTGGTGGAGGGCAATTTCGATCTCCTGGCCCTGGCCGCCCACCAGGTCCACGAGGCCGTCGCCCCCCTGGGCACCGCCCTCACCGCCGATCAACTCAGGATCCTGCGTGGTTACGTCGACGAAGCGATCCTGCTCTTCGATGGCGACAGCGCAGGGCTCAAGGCGGCGATGCGAGCCGTGCCGCTCTTCCTGGCCGAAAAGCTGACCGGCCGGGTGGTGATTCTGCCGCCGGGTCACGACCCCGACAGTTTTGTCCGGGAACACGGCAAGCAGGGACTCAGCGAACTATTGGCCGGGGCCCAGGCCCTGCCGGAATTTATTTTTGATCAACTCGCCGCCCGCCACGGCCTGGGAGTGGACGGCAAGAACCGGATTATTGCCGAACTGGCCCCCATCACCCAGGCCCTGGGAGACCAGTTGCTGTTGCGCACCCGCTTCATCGCCCACTTCAGCGAGCGCCTGGGCATTTCCAGCGAACAGTTCTGCCAGAGCCTCGGCCCGGCTTCCCGTCGCCCACCGCTCCGGGGCCAAGCCGGCCCGAATGCCGCGCCGGGCTCAGCGACCAGGCTTAAGCTTTCCCCCAACGAGGAAAAAATTTTCGCCTTTATTTTTTTTCATGGCCGCTTTCTGGACGACTTCCTCGCCGCCGGTCTGGCGGAAGTTGCCGTCAGTCCGGCAGCCCGGGCCCTGCTCGAGCTGGTAACCAGCCACGCCGCCGAGTTCAGCCGAGCCCCGGAAACCCTGCTCGAGGAGGCCGATCCCCTGCTGCGGCCCCTGGTTTCCAGCCTGCTCATCAACGGCGGCGACCTCTATCCCCAGGATCGGCAGGAGGAAAGCGCCCTGGAATTGCTGGCCTGGCTGCGCCAGCACGGCCACCGGCGCAACTGTGACCAGTTGAACCGGGAGATCAGCGCCGCCTACCAGGCCGGAGACCAGGAACGGCTGCTGGAGCTGATGAAACAGAAGCAGGCCCTGTCCGGTGCCGGCGGCGGTTGAGGGTCGGGAACCAAGGCGGGCGGCCGGGCACCCTTCCCGCCCCGCCTGGGACCAGTAAATGCCGGATTCGCCAAGGCCTTTGCGCCGTCAGGCTGGCGCCTGACCAGAGCCGGTTGCGGTCCCAAGGTCACCAGGACCCGGCTTTTTGGGTGAACTTGTCTTCAATTTCGTGGTTTAGGAGCTGTAATCATGACCAATAAGAAAAAAATCGCAGCCCGTCCCGCCCGATCCAACGGGACGGTGAAGGCCCGCCAGGGCAATAAGCGATTCCTGGCCGATGAACATGAAGCCGCTGCGCGTGATGAGCTGGGGAACGAGGATGACTGGATGATGGGCGAAGCCGCAGAGTTGCCCCGCCCCCTGGGCCACGATCCGGCCGATCCCGATTACGGCGAGGATGATCCCCTGATCCCCATGGTCGACGCCCGCCGGGCCGGTGGCCCGGAAAGCGAAACAGCCGACGACGGGCCAAGCGGCGACGATGAGCCCTATTCCTGGCCGGGAGAATCGGCCGCCGACCAGGTTGACCCGGTCAAGGTTTATCTTCAGGAAATGGGGGCGGTGGCCCTGCTTGCCCCGGAAGAGGAAGTCGCGGTGGCCCAGGAGATCGAAAGGGGCGAGCATCTGATCCAAAACGCCCTGCTCACCGCCCCTCCGGCGATCCGCTACCTGGAGGAGATGGCCGAAAAAATCCAACTCGGCAAGAAAGCCATCGGGGATATGCTGCGCGGCCTGGACGAAACCGACAAGAGTGCCTGCGATGAAGCCCGCAGCCGCTTCTGCTGGCAGGTGGGTGAAGCGGCCCGTTTGGCCCGGGAGAGTACCGAGCTGCGCCGGGATCTGCTCATGGTGACCAGCGAAGCCGCCCGCCGCCGCCTGAAAAGCCGGATCAGCCGCAACGACAAGGCCCAAAGCGCCCTGTTCAGTGCCGATCGCATCTGCACCAAGCATCTCCAGACCATGACCCGCCGCTTGCGGCGCCTGCAAAAAATGTTCTGCGAGGATCAGGCCGCCGCCCGGCTGGCGGAAACCGTGACGGCCCGCCAGGGCCACTACCTGGACAAACACGGCCTCGACGCCCGCAGCCTGCAGGAGTTGCTCACCGCCATCGACCACGGCGAGGAGGCCAGCCGGGCGGCCAAGAACCGGCTGGTCCAGGCCAACCTGCGCCTGGTGGTCAGCGTGGCCAAGAAGTACGCCGGCCGCGGCCTGCAACTGCTGGACCTGATCCAGGAGGGCAACATCGGCCTGATGAAAGCGGTGGAAAAGTTCGAATACCGCCGGGGCTACAAGTTCAGCACCTACGCGACCTGGTGGATTCGCCAGGCCGTAACCCGGGCCATCGCCGACCAGGGGAGGACCATCCGGATCCCGGTTCACATGATCGACACCATCAACCGATTGCTCAAGGGCACCAAGGAATACCATCGCCATTACGGCCGGGAGCCGACGCCCGAGGAAATGGCCGACCACCTGGGGGTGGACATCGAAAAGGTCAAAAACATCCTTAAAATCGCCAAGGAGCCCTTATCGCTGGATACCCCGGTGGGCAGCGGCGAGGACAGTTCCCTGTCGGATTTCATCGAGGATGCCGATTCCACCTCCCCCGACGATGCCACGATCTATGACAACCTGCGGGCCAGTCTGCGCCGGGTGCTCAAGACCTTGACTCCACGTGAGGAAATGGTTCTGCGGATGCGATTCGGCATTGATACCGCCGTCGATCTGACCCTGGAGGAAGTGGGCGAAAATTTTGCCGTCACCCGCGAACGGATCCGCCAGATCGAAGCCAAGGCTCTCAAGAAGCTCAAGCATCCAACCCGCAAAAACATCCTTTCCTCTTTTTACGATGACGAATGAGGCCGACCACCATCTCCTGCGCTGGCTGAGTCTGGCCCACACCCCCGGCCTGGGCCTGATCGGCGCCAGTCGCCTCCTGGCCGCTTACGGTGATATCGAGGCGCTCTTCCGGGCCGGACTCGACGAGCTGAGCGCCCGGGGAGTGCGCCGGGAAACAGCCCTGGCCCTGACTCGCCGGGCGGGCCTGGCCCCGGCCCGGCAGGAGTTGGCCCGGATCCGCCGGGCCGGTATCCACTGCCTGACCCGTTCCGACCCGGCCTACCCCCCCCTGCTGCAAGAAATCAGCGACCCGCCTCTGATCCTTTACGGCCAGGGTGACCTGGCCGCCCTGCGGCAGCCGGCGCTGGCCGTGGTCGGGGCTCGCTCGGCCTCGGTTTACGGCCGCAAAATGGCGGAAACGCTGGCCGGCGACCTGGCCGCCACGGGAATCACCGTGATCAGCGGCGGAGCCCTGGGAATCGACAGCGCCGCTCACCAGGGGGCCCTGGCGGCTCCCGCCGGGCGGACGGTGGCGGTTCTGGGCTGCGGCCTGGACGTTATTTACCCGCCCCAGAACAAAAAACTTTTTGCAATGATCGCCGCAACAGGTATGCTTCTGAGCGAATATCCGCTGGGCACCAGGCCCGAACCCTTTCGTTTCCCGGCCCGGAACCGGATCATCAGCGGGATCGCGGTGGGAACCGTGGTGATCGAGGCGGCCCGGCGCAGCGGCTCATTGATTACCGCCGAGATGGCCCTTGACCAGGGTCGGGAGGTTTTCGCCGTCCCCGGCCGGGCGGACAGCAGCAAAAGTGAAGGCTGCCACCGCCTGATCCAGGAGGGGGCCAAACTGGTCCATCGGAGCGCGGACATTCTGGCCGAGCTGGCCTTAAGTCCCCTGCCCGCCCAAAGCCAAATCATCTCCGGCCCGGAGCCCGCCGCGCCGCCGGCGCCGGACGGCGATGCCGCCGCCATCCTGGCCGTCTTGGATGAGTACCCCCGGGATATCGAAGAAATCATCGCCGCCTGCCGCCTGCCGGCCCAGCGGGTCAACGCCGTGCTTTTGGAACTTGAACTGCTGGGTCGGGTAGAGACTGAACCGGGTCCCCAGTACCGGAAAACCAGCAGCCCCGCAGCTTGACTCAAAGCCGCGGGGCCCCTCTGGGGCTGCAAAAAACGCGGCATAAGGGGCAAAAGCCTACAATATCAATTCAGCATCGGTAAAAAAATAAAATTCATGGGAAAATCACTCATTATTGTCGAATCTCCGGCCAAGGCCCGGACCTTGCAGAAATATCTCGGCAAGGACTATACCGTCAAGGCCTCGGTGGGTCATATCCGCGATTTGCCGGTTAAAAACCTGGGGGTTGATATCGAGCATGATTTCGCTCCCCAGTATGTAACCATCAAGGGCAAGGCCAAGGTCATCAGCGAGCTCAAAACCGCGGCCAAGGACGCGGAACAGATCTTTCTCGCCCCCGATCCCGACCGCGAGGGGGAGGCCATCGCCTTCCATATCGCCGAAGCCCTGAAGACCAGCAATAAGCCGATCCGCCGGGTGCTTTTTCATGAATTGACCAAAAAGGCGGTGCTGACCGCGCTCGCTCAGGCCGGTGAAGTTGACCGCCATCTTTTCGAGGCCCAGCAGGCCCGACGGGTCCTCGATCGGCTGGTGGGCTACCAGATTTCACCGCTGCTCTGGGACAAGGTCCGCCGCGGGCTCAGCGCCGGCCGGGTCCAGTCGGTGGCGGTCCGGATGATCTGTGAACGGGAACGGCAAATCGAACAATTCGTGACCGAGGAATACTGGTCCATCAATACCCGTCTGGCCGGGCCGCAACCGCCACCCTTTGCGGCCATGCTGGAGCGGATCAACGGCCATAAAATCGACAACCGCAAATTCAAGATCGCCGACCAAAAACAGGCCGCCGCCCTGGTCGAGGAGATCGAAAAAGAACCGCTCAGCGTTCTGGCAGTGGAAAAAAAACAGAAGCAGCGCCGGGCCAGCGCCCCCTTCATCACCAGCACCATGCAGATGGAGGCCAACCGCAAGCTGCGCTTTTCGGCCAAAAAAACCATGGCCCAGGCCCAGCGCCTCTACGAGGGCATCGAGCTGGGCAAGGAAGGGCCCGTCGGCCTGATCACCTACATGCGGACCGACTCCACCCGGATCAGCGACGAGGCCATCGCCATGGCCCGCGACTATATCGCCACGGCCCACGGAGCTCCCTACCTGCCCGCCAAACCGGTGCGCTATAAGACCGGCAAAGGCGCCCAGGACGCCCACGAGGCGATCCGGCCCACCGATGTCAACCGGACCCCGGCCAGCCTGGCCAAACTGCTGGACCGGGATATGCTGGCCCTCTACACCCTGATCTGGAAAAGGTTTGTCGCCTGCCAGATGGCCCCGGCCATCTACGACCAGACCAGCATCAGGATCGCCGCCGGCCCAGCTGGCAAGCACGAGTTGAAGGCCACCGGCTCGATCATGCGTTTTCCCGGTTTCATGACCCTTTATGTCGAGTCGGAAGACGATAACGGCGCCGATGACAAAAGCGGGGGCGACCAGGACTCCCTGCTGCCCGATCTCCAGGCCGGGCAGGCGCTGGAGTTGCTGGCCATCGAGCCCAAGCAGCACTTCACCCAGCCGCCGCCCCGCTACACCGAAGCGACTCTGGTCAAGGCCCTGGAGGAAAACGGGGTGGGCCGGCCCAGTACCTATGCCGCCATTATTTCGACCATTGTCGAAAAGGAGTATGTCCAGCTGCAGCAGCGCAAATTTTCCCCCACCGACCTGGGCCTGGTGGTCAACGATCTGCTGGTGGCCCATTTTCCCAAGGTCATCGACGCCGATTTCACCGCTTCCCTGGAAAAGGAACTGGATGAAATCGAAACCGGCAAAATCGATTGGGTGCAGGTGCTGCGGGATTTTTACGGCCCTTTTCAGCAGAACCTGGAGCAGGCCCGGGAGGAGATGAAGTCGGTCAAGCACAGCGCGGTGCCCACCGATATCCCCTGTCCCTTATGCTCCGGCAAGCTGGTGATCAAATGGGGCCGCAACGGCGAGTTTTTGGCCTGTGAAAACTATCCCGACTGCAAGCACACCCAGGATTTCAGCCGCGATGAAAAGGGAGTGATCCACCCCCTGGAACGGGAGGCGCCGGAGGAGTCGACGGAGATCTGTGATAAGTGCGGAAAAGCGATGGTTTACAAACAGGGCCGCTTCGGCCGCTTCCTGGCCTGCTCGGGCTATCCGGACTGCAAGAACGTCCGGGCCCTGAGCACCGGGGTTCCCTGCCCGGAACCGGGCTGCGACGGCGAAATCGTCCAGAAAGTTTCCAAGCGGGGCAAGGTTTTCTACAGCTGCAACCGCTACCCCAAATGCAAGTTCGCGCTCTGGGACAAGCCGGTCAATAAATCCTGCCCGGTCTGCGAATCCCCTTATCTCCTTGAAAAAGTTGGCAAAAAGGGGGTTCGCCTGGTCTGTCCGGAAAAATCCTGCCGTTACGCGGAAAAGGTCGAAGAGTCAGCGGAAGAGGAATAAGCCGCCCGCCGCCAAGCGGCGGCGAGGGCGATTCCTTGGAGCCGCGTTTAACGGCAAGGGGGGCGCCGGCTCAAGGCTCCTGCCAGGTGATCCGGCCGGCCATGATGGTCAGGATGGCCTTGCCCTGCATCGGCCAATCGAGAAAAGGAGAATTGCGGCTACGGGACTTGAGGTCCGCGGCCCCGAAGACGAATTTACGCTCGGGATCGATCAGGGTCAGATCCGCCGGGGCCCCCACCGTCAACCGGCCTCCTTCCACCCCGATAATGCGGGCGGGATTGCTGGAAAGCAGTTCCACCAGACGCAAGGGGGTGATCACCCCTTCCCGGACCAGGGCCAGGCTCAGGGGCAGAGCGCTTTCCAGACCGATGATGCCGTTGGCGGCCAGCTCAAACTCCAGATCCTTCTCCAAGGTGCTGTGGGGAGCGTGATCGGTGGCCACGGCATCGAGGGTACCGTCGGCCAGGCCCACCCGGATGGCCGCCAGATCGGCGGCGGTGCGCAGGGGCGGATTCATCTTGGCCCGGGTATCGTAAAGCCCCACGGCCGCTTCGGTCAGGGTAAAGTAATGGGGCGCGGTTTCCGCCGTCGCCCTTACTCCCCGGGCCTTGGCCCGGCGGATCAGGTCCACCGTCTCGGCGGTGCTGACATGGGCGATATGGATCGGCCGGCCGGTATATTCGGCCAGGGCCAGATCCCGGTAAACCATGATCTCTTCCGCCACCCGGGGAATCCCCCGCAACCCCAGGCGGGTGGAAAGCTCACCTTCGTTCATCGCCCCGTTGCGGCTCAGGCTTTCTTCCTCGGCATGGCTGATCACCAGCAGACCATGATCGCCGGCGTACTCCAGGGCCCGCCGCATGAGCTGGCTGTCGGTCACCGGCCGGCCGTCATCGCTGACCGCCCGCACCCCAGCCTGGCGCATCTCCCCGAACGGGGCCAGGGTTTCGCCCTTGCTGCCCCGGCTGATGGTGCCCACCGGATAAACCCGGGCCGCCGCGCCGGCCGCCGCCGCCATGATCAGGGCGGTCACTCCGGGCCCGTCATTGACCGGCCGGGTGTTGGGCATGCAGACCACGGCGGTGAACCCCCCCGCCGCCGCCGCCGCGGTCCCGCTGGCAATGGTTTCCTTGTGTTCATCGCCGGGTTCACGCAAATGAACATGCAGATCGATCAGGCCGGGGGTCAACCAGCAACCGCCGGCGTCAATGCGCCGCAAGTCGGCGGGCAGTCCCGCCGTGGGGATGCTCCCCGTCCCCACCGCCGCGATTTTTCCATCCCGCACCAGCACATGGCCCCTCTCATCCAAACCGGAGAGGGGATCAAGCAGGCGGGCATTTTCCAACAGGAGCGAAGAATCGGCAGACATTTCAGCAGCACCTCAGGTTTTTCACTTTCCCCCCAGCCGACCCCGCCCAAGCAAGAAGCCAGCAACAACCCCTACCGGCTTGGTTGAGACAAATAAAGTCAGCGAGCATGACCGGCCCGGCAAAGGCAAGTCGGCCAGGGCGGCGCAGCCGGCCCACCGATCTCCCATCAGCTGGGATTACGGGCGGGAAAACGGGTTGGTCGGGCCAAATGCGTTGTTGTAACCAGTTTTTTCTATTCAGCCCCGCCCATGATGAGGTAGAGCAAAGCCATCCGCACCGCCACCCCGTTGGTCACCTGGTCGAGAATTACCGAGCGCGAACCGTCGGCCAGGGCAGGATCCAGTTCGATCCCGCGGTTGATCGGCCCGGGGTGCATGATGATCGCGTCGGGGCGGGCCAGGGCCATGACGGCGGGGGTAATGCCGTAAAAAATCGCGTATTCGCGCAGGGAGGGCAGGAGCGGATCGAGCTGGCGCTCCTGCTGGATCCGCAAGGCCATGACGACGTCGGCATCGCGCACCGCCTCACGCACGGTGGCGCAGTGGCGGGCCCCCATGGCGGCAATACCCGGCGGAATCAGGGTGGCCGGCCCGGCGACCCGGACCTCGGCCCCCATCTTGGTGAAGCCGATTATATTGGAATGAGCCACCCGGCTGTGGGTGATGTCGCCGATGATCGCCACTTTCAACCCTTCGATCCGGCCCTTGTGCTCGCGTACCGTCATCAGGTCCAGCAGGGCCTGGCTGGGGTGTTCATGAGCCCCGTCGCCGGCGTTGATCACCGAGGCCTTGATATGGCGGGCCAGCAGCTCGGGGGCGCCGGAGTGGGAGTGGCGAATTATGATGCAGTCCGGGTTCATGGCGGCGAGATTGCGGGCGGTGTCCACCATGGTCTCGCCCTTGACCGCGCTGCTGCCGGCGCTGGAGATGTTGAAGGTATCGGCGCTCATCCGCTTGGCGGCTATCTCGAAGGAAAGCCGGGTGCGGGTGGAGGGCTCGAAAAAGAGGTTGATTACCGTCTTGCCCCGCAGGGTGGGAACCTTCTTGATCGAGCGCTGGGAAATTTCCTTGAAGGATTCGGCGGTCTGGAGCACAAAAGCGATATCGGCGGGAGCCAGGTCAGCCAGGCCCAGGATATGGCGATGGGAAAAAATATGCTCGACGCTCATGCTCACCTGCCCGGCTCTCAGTTGATCCTCTGTCCCAGGCGCGACCAGCGCAGGGAAGTATTTTCGCTGTCCCAGGACCAGTAAAGCACGAAGGCCTTACCCTTGAGGGCCCGGGTTTCCACCATGCCCCAGAAGCGGCCGTCGTGGCTGTTGTCCCGGTTGTCCCCCAGCACGAAGAGTTGATCCGGTCCCACCGTCACCGGACCGAAATTATCCCGGGGCTGACGGGAGGCGGGATATATTTCGTCGTCGAGAAATACCGCCTGGGGATCTTCCATGACCTGACCATCAATATAGACCGTTTTGTCACGGATTTCCACCGTTTCCCCGGGCAAGCCGATCACCCGCTTGATATAATCCTGGGAGGGGTTCTGGGGATATTTGAAAACCACGACGTCATAGCGCTCGGGCTCGCCCAGGCTGACCCAGACCTCGCCGCTCAAGGGGTTGCGGATCCCGTAGATGAACTTGCTGACCAGGAGGTGATCGCCGACCAGGAGGGTGGGTTCCATGGAGCCGGAAGGAATTTTGAACGCCTGAACCACGAAGGTGCGGATAAACAACGCCAGGATCAGGGCGATAATAATTGCCTCGGCATATTCACGGAAAACTGATTTCCGGCCGGGATCCTTAGTTTCAGCAGCCAATCTTATTACCCCCTCGCTCAAGTGCCCGGCAATACCGCCCCATAGCTAAATCATAAAAGCTATAACGCAAAGCCGGGAAAAAGACAAGCAGCCGTCCAAGCGCCGCCTGCTTTTTGGCCCCATCCCGGCAATCGTACTCATGGGCAGGCGACTGGGCGACAAAAAAGGGCCAAACAGGTGCCGTTTTTTGTCAACAAGGACCGGCGCGCTCGCCCCCCACCGGCGCAATCTGGGCCTTTATGGCTGATAGTAGGTGATAATCAAATAAAAAAAGCGCAAGGGCAAAAGTTGGCACGGGATGTGCGTGTTAGATAGCTCGAGCAAAGCACGCCGGACCCATGCCCCCTTGGTCCTGCTTAAAGTGGGCCAGGCCGGTCAACCCTTAAAGAGCAACGCCGGCCGGCCTCCATGCGGCCGCGGGCCCGGTGGAGGGCTTGGTTCCGGCTCCGGCGGTCCGGGCAACCGGGAATTAAGCACACCCCTTGCGAGAAGGAGCGCCACCTGGACTTTCCCCATGGGAATGGCGGAATTCAGTCCGTAAGGAATTTGTTGTTTTGTGAGCAGCGAAAGGGCAAACCACTGCGAAAGCGTGGGACGCAAAGCCACCGGTCTTCACCTTTTTTACGACAAAAAGGTATGACAGCGGGGTTGCCGAACGGCGCAGGTTCACCAACGGTGACAAGACCGTACGGCATCATTTTGTCAAGATGCGGAGGTGTCGTATGGACTGCAAAAAGCCAACTCTCACCCTGTCACTTTTTCTCCTCTTCACCCTGGTTGGACTGACTCCCGCCAACCTGGCGGCCGGTCAATTCCCACTTTCCTTCAGCACCGCCGACGATCGGGCCGCCAGCGCCTACCACATCGCCATGCCCCCTGCCCTGGCCTATATGATTTATGATGATGAGGAACACGCCCGGGATAAGCTGGCCGGCCTGACGGTCAATCTCTGCCTCGGCGCTTTTACGCTGAACCCGGAAAATATTGAAATCAGCACCCAGAAGCCGGGTTTTGCCAAAAGAGGAGGCTTTTTCGCCCTGGTGGCGGAATGGTAAGCTGCGCTGAAGCGATAATACGCCGGAATCTTAACAAGCCTGGCCGGAACCCGGCCAATGCTTTTGCTAATCAACGCCCCCGGGAAGACGGCGGAGCCCATCCCAACAAAGGGTTATTGCCGAGGCTCCGGCTTTGTCCTTGACATCGTTGATTTTTTGTGTCCTTAATACCAACAAATCCGCCAGACTGGCGGCAATTCCGACGGACGGAAGTTGGCGGCGCCTGCTTTCCGCCCGTCTTTGAATCGGGGCTGGAGCAAAACAACCGATGGCCATCGCATTATCGAAATCAAAGCTCGAACGACCTGCCCTCGGCAGTCTGCTCGGTCGTCTCAAATCTTCCTTTGCCCCCCGGGGCAATAACCTGGCCCTCGGGTTGGACATCGGTTCCCATGCCGTCAAGGTCTGCGAGTTGCGCCGGCTCGAGGACGGCTACCAGCTGGAATCCCTGGGCAGCGCCATGATTCCTCTGGATTCCATCGAGGATGGGACCCTGGTCAACGCCGCAGCGGTAGCCGCCGTCATCGAAAAACTCCTGGCCAACCTGCGCTGCCGGCACAAGAAGGTCGCCATTTCCGTTTCCGGCTACTCGGTGATCGTCAAAAAAATCAATCTCCGGCTCATGAGTCCCGATGAACTGGCCAAACACGTCCATCAGGAAGCGGAGCAATACATCCCCTTCGATATCGAGGATGTCTATCTGGACTGCCAGGATCTCCACACCAACGTCGGCGACGAGGATCGCAGCGACGTCATGCTGGCCGCGGCCCGCAAGGAACTGGTGGACGGCTATCTCAACATGCTGGACGGACTCGGCCTGCAGACAGTGGTGGTGGATGTGGACGCCTTCGCCCTGGAAAACGCCTTTGAACTCGGCCCCGACCGGCACGAAAACGTGGCCCTGGTGGATATCGGGGCCGCCAAAATGAATATCAACATCCTCAGCGACGGAACCTCGGCCCTGGTGCGGGATGTGCCTTTGGGGGGCCGCCAGTTGACCGAACAAATCCAGCAGACCCTGGACCTCTCTTTTGAAGAAGCCGAAGAGATCAAGCTGGGCCAAATCGCCCCACCGCCCGACACCAAAGCCCGGGTAGCGGAAATCATGCTTCGGGCCTCCCAGCAGTGGAGCAAGGAAATTCAGCGGGCCCTGGACTTTTATCAGACCGGCCACGAAGAACATCCGGTCAGTCGCATCGTTATCAGTGGCGGCGGCGCTAAAATAGCCGGCCTGGCGGAATTCTTAACCCGGGATTGCTCCCTGCCGTGCAGCGTTCTCGACCCCTTCGCCCAAACCAAGGTGGACGGCAACAGAATCGATCCCGCCTACCTGCGGGCCATGGCCCCGGAAATGGCCCAGGCCGTCGGCCTGGCCACCCGGACAATCGACTTCTAAGGCGCGCGCATGATTCATATAAACCTGTTGCCCATCAAGGAAATCAGAAAAAAGCTCCGCCGGCGCCGCCAAGCCTTCACCTTTCTGGCTTCGATCGTGGGGGTGCTGGTAATTCTCGGGGGAGCAACCCTGTTTCTGGAACTCAAAACTTCCCGGCTGGAGGCGGAAGTCCAGGAACTCCAACAGCAGCGAGCCTCCTATATCGCCATCCAGCGGGAAATCGAAGCCCTTAAAAGAAAGAGGGAAGAGCTGGAGGCCAGGATCACCGCCATCAACAGTCTCCGGGCCAGCTCCCAACTCCCCGTGCGTCTGCTGGACGAGATCAGCAATCGCACCCCGAGCGAGCGCATGTGGCTCAACTCGCTGCGCATCACCGGCAACAGCGTGACCATTGCCGGCATCGGGCTGGATAACCCCACCATCGCCCAATACATGCAGGCCTTGGAGCGCTCATCCTATTTCGGCAGCGCCAATCTGGCCAGTTCCAGCCAGACCCAGGTGGGAGACCAGAAGCTCAAAGCGTTCTCCATGGCGGTTCCCGTCACCCCCCCGCCGGCAAGGCCGGAGGGGGATGAGGCGCCGAAGGAGGCTGCCGAATGAAGCCGAATTTCAAGCAACTTCTGACCAGGCTGGACACCCTGCTGGTCAAGGCCGACAAGCTGACCCTAAAGCATAAACTGCTGATTTGCCTCGGAGTCTGGGCGGTTCCAATCGTCGCCTTTGTCCTGCTGGTCTTTATGCCCAAGGCGGAAGAAATTGATAGTCTGGAAAACCGGATCGCCGGCCTGAAGACCGAAATAGCCCGCCTGGCGGCGGTAGCCCGGGAGCTTGATCAGCACCGGGCGGAAATGGCGGCGGTGGAGGAAAGGCTGCGGGTGGTTGCCCAACTGCTGCCGGAAGAAAGAGAGATCCCCACCCTGCTGACCAACATCTCCATTCTCGGCACCGCCTCCGGGCTGGATTTTCTGCTGTTCCGGCCGCGCAATGAGGTTCGGCAGGAATTCTACGCTGAAATTCCGGTGGATATCGCGGTTCACGGCCCCTACCATAATGTCGGGGTGTTCCTGGACCGGATCAGCAAACTGCCGCGGATCGTCACGGTCAACAACATCAACATGGGGTCGCCGTCACGGTCGGGCAACGTCATGTATCTCAACACCACTTTCACCCTGATGACCTACCGTTTCATCGAACCTGCACCCGAGCCTCCGCCGGCCCCGGCCCGCCGCTCGGCCCCGAGAAGGCGATAGGGTAAAATGGCTACTGCAATCAGAATAATTACCATCTTCGGCCTTTTGCTCCTGGCCCTGCCGGCCCTGGTTGCGGCCCAGTCCGCTCCCGATGAGACTGGGACGGCAACCTCCGGGGAGAGCGCAGCCCTCGCCCTCCCTGAAGCCGCGGCCGAGGCAGAAGTGGCCGATCCGGTCCACCCCCTGGTGAACATCCAGTTGCCGATGCTGCTCGATGAACTGCGCCCGGATCTGACCACCGGCTTTTTTTACCGCTCAACCGGCCGGCCCGATCCCTTCCTGCCCTTTATGGCCACCACTCCTCCTCCCCCGGAAGACACGGAAGAGTTGGCCGGCCTGCGCCGCTTCGAACCGGGTCAGTTGAGCCTGACCGCCATTGCCGTCCGGGGAGGAGAAGCCTTTGCCATGGTCGAAGATTCCACCGGCCGGGGTCATATTATCCGGCCCGGCACCCCCATCGGCCGCGATGGCCGGGTGGAACGCATCACCTCCGGCCGGGTCATCATCCGCCAGCCGGCCGTAACCCTGACAGGAGAACGGGAATACCGCACCATCGAGATGGTGCTAAATTTAGAGGGAGAGCAACGGTAATGAAGAGATTCCCCCGGTATCTCATGGCGTCAATTTTCGCCCTGCTGATCGGCGGTCTGCCCGGTGGAACGGGTATCGCCGCCGCCGATCCCGCCGGCTATACCATCAAAGCCATCAGCCTTGAACAGGAGCAGGATAAAATGCTCCTGCGGATCGGCGGCGACAGTCCCCCCACCTTCACCACCTACATGCTTTTCGATCCCCCCCGGGTGGTCATAGATATCGCCGAGGCCGAGCTTGGACGGGGCGCCGCTATGCCTTCCCGCCTGTCCCGGGGACTGGTCAGGGCCGTTGAAACCCGGATGCTGGCCCGGCAAAAACCGTTGATTTTCCGAGTAGAGGCGATTTTGGCCGCCAACCTGGCTTATCATGCCGAACAAAACGGCAATGATATCGTGGTTACCATTTTCCCCCCGGCCAAGGCCCCCTCGGCTACCGCCACCCCGGTCGCTGACCGGAGCAAACAGTCGCCCGCCGGGGGGCAGGACAGCGGCGATGCCACCGCCGCCATCATTGCCGACCTGAAAAAATACCGCCCGCCCCAAGGGGTTATCGAGGCGGTTACGCCCCAGTTGCTGCCCCAGGAAAAGCCGGCCCTGAGTCGCCCTGCCCCGGCGGCGACGCCCGCCAAACCCGCTGTTGCCAGCAAGCGAGCGGCCGCATCGGCGAGTCCAGCCCGGGCAGCTTCCCGGGCTGAATCAGCCGTGGCGCGGATCTTTGATGATTACGATCACCAGAAAATCAGCGTGGAATTTTTCAAGACCGACCTCCACAACGTCTTTCGCTTCTTCGGTGAAATAAGCCAACGCAACATCGTGGTGGACGAAGCCGTCTCGGGCAACCTGACTCTCACCCTGAATGAAGTGCCCTGGGATTTCGCCCTCGACATCGTCCTGAACCTGAAAAACCTGCAGAAGGAAGAGCGCTACAACACCATCGTCATCTCTCCCCGGGCCAAAACCTTTGTCTGGCCGGAGAGGGCCAGCGACCGGATTCGGGTCCGGGCCGACGGGGTTCTCGAGCAAGTTGACGCCATCGCCGTCACCCAGCGGCTGGAACTTCCCCGCGAACAGGTGGAAGCCCGGGAGCTGATCCGCCAGGCTGCCGCCCTGGACAAGCGCGGCGCCCACCCGGAGGCCATGGCGGCCTATGAAAAAGCCCTGGAGCTGTGGCCGGACAACAGCCAACTGGCCGAACGGCTGGCCAACCTCAACCTGGTCCAGTTTGGCAACAACCCCCGGGCCCTGCATTTTGCCCGCCAGGCGCTGCGCCATGATCCTGATCGGCACCAGGCGGCCCTGATCGCGGCCATTGCCGCCGCCAACATGCAGCGGGGCGGCGAAGCCAAGGCCTACTTCGACCGGGCGATCAATTCTCCCCGCCCCCAACCCGAGGCCCTGATCAGCTACGCCGCCTTCGCCGAGGAGCATGACAGTCCCCACGGCGCCCTGGCCTTGCTGGCACGCCACAACCAGCTTTATGGCGACAACCTGGAAACCATGATCACCCGGGCCCGGTTGCTGGATCAAACCGGCGCCGGCGGCCCGGCCGTGAACGAATATCGCGCCATCCTGTTTTCCGGCTACGAGTTGCCCGAGGATCTGCGCCGCTACATTCAGGCAAGAATCGCCGCCGACGGAGAGAGAGGAGAATAAATTATGCGAGTAAAAAGATTTTTTGCGGGCATCATAATCCTGGCCGCCCTCAGCCTCGGCCTGGCTGCTTGCGCCCCGGTATCATCCGGCCCGGATGAACGGGCACGCAGCGAAGCTCCCGCCGCTTCCCCGTCCCCGATCCTCGAAGCCCCCGCGCCGCCGAGCGGCCCGGGGCAGTTGCCGATCCGCTATCAGCGCCCCGCCTACATGCTGCAGGATCAGGGGGTGGGCCGCCAATTGGGCCTGGGAGACGATCTCCGGGTCAGCGTGCCGGTGGGGGCCGACATTTCCTCGACCACCGGGCCGGTGCCCTTGCGCGATATCCTCCGGCGCCTGGCGGCCCTGAAGCAAATGAATATCAGTTGGTCCAGCGATGTTGACCAGTATGTCCCGGTGGACGTGGATATCCGGGCCGAAGAGGATTTTTTTGACGCCATCGACAACATCCTCCGCCAAGTGGACTACTTCCACCAGGTGGAGCGCAACACCATCGTGGTCAAATTCCGCGAGACCCGGACCTTTCACGTGGCCATGCCTTTCATGATCTCGACCTACAACACCGGGGTCGGTGGCGATGTCCTGGGGGCCGGCGGAATCGACAGCAGCGGCTCCAGCGCTTTGGTGGGCAACATCCAACTGACCAGCAACGACAACCGTTTCGATATCTGGGACAATATCCGCAAAAACCTGGATCAGATCCTGGAAATCTGGGAGGAAACCATTCAGACCGGGCCCCCTGGCGATAACGGTGTCAGAGCCGGATCCGTAACCCGTCGCAATGTACAGGCCGGCAAAGGTTACTACTCCATCGACAAGCCCATCGGCCTGATAACCGTCACCGCTCCCCGACCGCTGGTTGAGAAGATCGAAAACTATATCGACAACCTGAAAGGCCAGCTCTTCCGCCAGATTTCCATTGAAGCAAAAATAATCGAGGTGGCCCTGGACGATAATTCCAAAACCGGCATCGACTGGCGCGGAGTCCTGAGCGGCAAACATCTCAATTTCGAACTGTTCGGGCCGGCCGGGATTATTTACCCGGACAGTTCGGCCCGCTGGGTCACCCAGACCACCATCGGGCCCAATCCCTTTCAGTTGCTGCTGGACGCCATTGAGCAGCAAGGCCGAACCAATGTCCTGGCCAATCCCAAGATCAGCGTAATGAACGGCCAGCCCGCCCTGATTACGGTGGGGGAAACCTTCCGCTACATTTCCGAAGTATCGACCACGGTCAGCGAGGGCGGGGTTTCGACCAGCGTCACCACCGATACCCTGATGTCCGGGCTGGGTTTGGCGGTTTTGCCGACAATTACCGAAAACGGTGAGATCGTCCTCAGCCTGACCCCGGTAACCTCTCAGCTTACCGAGCCCATTCAGGAAAGATCCTTCCAGGGTCTGACCGTGCAACTGCCCCAGATCAATATCCGGGAGTTGAAAAGCATCGTTAAGGTTCGCGACGGCGACACTCTGATGATCGGCGGCCTGATCGACAGCGTGGAAGATACCCTCAGCCACCGGGTGCCTTTTCTGGGCGGCATGCCCGGCGTGGGTCAGTTATTCCGCCACGACACCAAAACCGTTCGCAAAAGAGAGCTGGTTATCCTGCTGCAGCCGCGGATTATCTGAGCCGGATAAATCGGGCCGACCAGTGCAGTTTAATGAGCAGCGGGAGTCAGCCCGCTGGAACTACGGAGGAGGAGCATGAAATTGGTAAGACTAGCAAAACCGGGAGTACTGCTGCTCCTGCTTTTATTGATCCTCAGCGCCTGCGGGGACAGCCCTGACGATGACACCACCGACCCGACAACACCCGGCGGCGGCGGTGGCGATGCCCCTCCGACTTCGACTCAGATTGGCAGCATTAACCTTATCACCAGCAGCCCTCAGCTGCCTTCCTCCGGCCAGGACTCGGTAACTCTGACCGCCTTCGTTCGCAATGCCGACAATGTGGTGATGGAGGGGGTGGAGGTCACTTTTGCCGCAGACAATGACGGTACCCTGCAGGTTCTCCGGGGAACCACCGACGCCACCGGTTCTGCTCAGGCCCTGCTTTCCACTCCCGGCAACAAAAGCAATCGCGACATAACCGTCCGAGCTAGTGTCGGCACGGTCAGTGAGAGTCTCATTGTAAGGGTCGCCGGGACCAGTATATCCGTCTCCGGGCCAAGTTCGGGCATGCTCGGCAACACGGTGAACCTGAGCATCTCCCTGCAGGATTCAGCCGGCATCGGGGTGGGCAATGTCACCTTAAGCGCCGAGTCAAGCGCCGGCAACGAGGTCGGAGGTAACCTGACAACCAATGCCAGCGGCAATGCTATCGCCACCATCACGGTCACTGCTCCGGCCGGCGGCGGGACCGAAAGAATCACCATCAGCGGTGCCGGCACCTCTGCTGCTTACCCCCTGAATGTAACCACCGACTCCTTTGTTCTGACCACTCCGACTACTGCCACAGAAATCCCCCTACAGCAGAGCATCCCCGTGACCGTTCGGTGGGAAAGTGCCGGGATTCCGGTAAGCGGAGAGGTCGTCACTTTTTCCAGTACCCGGGGAACCCTGTTGCCAACCAGTATAACCACTAATGACCAGGGCGAGGCCACGGTGGGGATATCCGCCAACAATGCCGGCTTTGCGACCATCACCGCCACCACTGCCAGCGGCCTGACCAGCCAAGTTGAAATCCTCTTCGTGGCCACCATTGCCGACAGCATGACCCTTCAGGCCAATCCGGCTGTAATTGGCACCAATGTCGCCGGCAGTGACACCGAGCAGAGTGAAATAATCGCTGTGATCCGGGATCCAAACAATAATCTGGTTAAAAACAAAACTATAAATTTTAATCTCAGCGATCCCACCAGCGGCAGCATCAGTCCTTCCTCGGCCATCACCGATGTTTACGGCCGGGCCAAAACCACCTACACCGCCGGGGTCAGCAGCAGCGGCAGCGGGACTAACGGGGTGGAGATCCGGGCGGTAGTGGCCGATACCCCCGCCGTCGAACAAACTGTTTACCTGACGACTGCCCGGCGCTCCCTTTTTATTACCCTTGGTACGGGCAATGAACTGAGCAAACCCGATTCCACCCGCTACGCTTTACCTTATGGAGTAATGGTTACCGACTCTGCCGGCGGCCCGGTTGCCAACGTGGAACTAACCCTGAGCATCTGGCCCACCGAATACTATAAGGGGGATTATAGCGGAACGGATGGTGTCTGGATGCAAAATATAAGTGCTGGTCCCTGCCCAAATGAGGACGTCAACCGAAACGGCTTTCTCGACCCTGGCGAAGACATTAACGATAACGGAAAGCTCGATCCCGGCAATGTCGCAACTCTTTCATCAAATATCATTACCACCGACAGCGAAGGATATGCCGAATTTAACGTGCTATATTTCCAGCAATTCGCCCAATGGGCTGACGTCGAGCTTACAGCCCGTACCCCAGTTGACGGCAGCGAAGCCAGCGCAATGGTTCATTTCACCCTGCCGATCCTGGCTGACGACCTTAGCGGCGATATCCCGCCACCGGGCGATCCCAGCCCCTTCGGTAGCGCCGGTACATGCGATGATCCTTTGTAATTAAGGCCGAATTGTACCAAAGCGCAAAATAATATAAAAAAGGGCCGTGAATATGGTTCACGGCCCTTTTTTGTTGATGGTCAATTTGAAAACTTTATTCCAGATTTTTTACTGTTCGGCGGGGGTCTCCGCCGCTTGCTGCTGCTTTTGCTGCTGCTTGCGGGAGTTTTCGTACATGGCCAGGAAGTTGACCGGGTCCATCAGGAAGGGCATGAAGCCGCCGTCCACCGTGGTCTGGCTGATGATCTGGCGGGAATAGGGAAAGAGCAGGGCCGGGCATTCCACCCCCAGCACCGCCGGAATATGCTGTTCCGGAATGTTCTGGAGCAGAAATACCCCGGCGTGTTCCAACTCGACAATGAACATGGTCTTGCCGTTCTTGTTGTTGGTCACCTTGGCGGTGATCATCATCACCACCTCGTAGTTGTCGGCGCCCTCGAGCTTGCGGTTTTCCATCTTCAACTGGACTTCCGCCTTGGGCTCCGCTCCCTGCTCCAGGAAAACCTCCGGGGCCCCGGGGTTTTCAAAGGAAAGATCCTTGACGTACATCTTCTGCAACCGAAATACCGGGGCCGGGGGCTGCTTTTGCTGCTGATCCTGGGGCCGGCCCGCCGCCGCTCCCGTCTGTTCTTCGCTCATGGTTGGTCTCCTTTTTGGGCAATCAAGTCATCGTTGCAAATGGCATAAACCTTTATATATACCGAATATCGCCGCCGATGCCAAGCAGCTTGCGTCAGCTCAACAAGGGTTTCAGATAGCGGCCGGTATGGGATTCGGGGCAGGCGGCCACCTCTTCCGGGGAACCGGCGCTCACCACCATGCCGCCACCCGCCCCCCCTTCCGGGCCCATATCGATAACATAATCGGCGGTCTTGATCACATCGAGGTTGTGCTCGATCACCACTACCGTATTGCCGCTCTCCACCAGGCGGCCCAGGACATGGAGCAGGTGTTTGATGTCGGCGGGATGGAGCCCGGTGGTGGGCTCGTCGAGAATATAGAGGGTCCGGCCGGTCTGGCGCTTGCTCAACTCCCGGGAAAGCTTGATCCGCTGAGCCTCGCCGCCGGAAAGGGTCACCGAGGACTGGCCCAGGGGCAGATAGCCCAGGCCCACTTCGAAAAGGGTTTCCAGCTTGTTGCGGATGGCCGGCACGGCGGCGAAAAACTCCCGCCCCTCCTCCACCGTCATGGCCAGAACCTCGGCGATGCTTTTGCCCTTGTAACGGATATCGAGGGTTTCCTCGTTGTAGCGGCGGCCCTGGCAGGACTCGCAGGTGACGTAGAGGTCGGGGAGAAAGTGCATGGCGATCTTGATCACCCCGTCCCCCTCGCAGGTTTCGCAGCGCCCCCCCTTGAGGTTGAAGCTGAAGCGGCCCGGCTTGTAGCCCCGGGCCCGGGCTTCGGGCAGGCGGGCGAAAAGCTCGCGCACCGGGGTCAGCACCCCGGTATAGGTGGCGGGATTGGAACGCGGGGTGCGGCCGATGGGGCTCTGATCGATATCGATCACCTTGTCGATCTGCTCCAGGCCGGTCAGGGACCGGTGCTCACCCGGGGTTTCCCGGGCCTGGTAGAGATGGCGGGCCGCCCCCCGGAACAGGGTCTCGAGGACCAGGGTGCTCTTGCCGGAACCGGACACCCCGGTGACGGCGGTGAACAGCCCCAGGGGCACGGCCACCGAGATATCGCGCAGGTTGTTGGCCCGGGCTCCCGTGATCCGCAACCAGGCGCTTTTTTTGCCCGGCGGCCGGCGGCGGGCCGGCACCGCGATGGCCAGACGGCCGGCCAGATAACCGCCGGTGGCGGAATCGGGCGCCGCCAGCAGGCCGACCAGATCCCCGTTGTAGACCACCCGGCCGCCGTGAACCCCGGCTCCGGGGCCCATGTCCAGGACATGATCGGCGGCCCGGATCGTCTCTTCATCATGTTCGACCACGATCACCGTGTTGCCGAGATCGCGCAGGCGCAGCAGGGTGGTGATCAAGCGCCGGTTGTCGCGCTGGTGCAGGCCGATACTGGGTTCGTCAAGGATATAGAGCACCCCGGCCAGACGGGCTCCGATTTGGGAGGCCAGGCGAATCCGCTGGGCCTCGCCGCCGGAAAGGGTGGCGGCCCGGCGCTCCAGGCTGATATAACCCAGGCCGACATCGTGCAAAAACAGGAGGCGGTCGTTGATTTCCTTGATGATCCGGGCGGCGATGGGCGCCGCCCCCGGGGCAAATTCCAGGGCCGGCAATTCGATCAGCAACTGCTCGATGCTCAGGGCGCAGAGCCGGTCGATACTCCAGGCCCCGATTCTGACCGCCAGGGCCTCGGGCCGGAGCCGCGCCCCCCGGCAGGCCGGACAGGGCTGTTCGTTGAGGTACTGCTCCAACTCCTCCCGTACTGCTCCCGAGTCGGTTTCCAGGTAGCGTCGAGCCAACTGAGCCAGTAAACCCTCGAAGGGCTGGCGATGAGTGCGGCGGCGGCGGAAACGGCTGTAGCTGAAGGTGACGATCTCGCCGTGGCTGCCATTAAAAATCACCTCCCTGGCCCGCTGGGGCAGGCGGGCGAAGGGCAGATCGGGATCAAAACCGTATTGCTCGGCCAGGGCCCCGATCAGGGCGGAGACATAGGAGGAGGAACTGCGCCCGCTCCAAGGGGCAAGGGCGCCCTGGCGCAGGCTGAGCTGGGGATCGGCCACCACCCGCTCGGGGTCGAATACCTGCTTGACCCCCAACCCCCCGCATTCGGGACAGGCCCCCTTGGGATTGTTGAAGGAAAAGAGCTGGGGCGAAAGTTCCGGCAGGCTGCGGCCGCATTTGATACAGGCGGCCAACTCGCTGAAGAGCTGTTCCCGGTGGGCCGGCGGCAGATCGGGGAATTGGACCAGCAGCCGGCCCGCGGCCAGCCGCAGGGCGGTGGCCACCGAGTCGGCCAGGCGCCGGGCCGCCTCCTCCTTGACCACCAGGCGGTCCACCACCGCCTCGATGCGATGCTTTTTGGTTTTGGCCAGGTTGATTTCCTGGTCCAGGCCGACGATTTCGCCGTCGATCCGGGCCCGAACAAAGCCATCCCGCCGCAGGCGCTGCAGGACCGCCTGGTGTTCCCCCTTCTTGTCGTCGATCAGGGGCGCCAGCAGGATCAGCCTGGTCCCTTCGGGATAGGCCAGCAGGGCCTTGACCATGTCCTGCAGCGACTGGGGCTGGATAGCCTCGCCGCAATCCGGGCAATGGGGCCGGCCCACCCGGGCGAACAGGAGGCGCAGGTGGTCGTAAATCTCGGTAATGGTGCCCACGGTGGAACGGGGATTACGGCTGGTGGTCCGCTGCTCGATGGAAACCGCCGGGGAGAGGCCTTCCAAAAGATCGACGTCGGGCTTGTCCATCTGGCCCAGAAACTGGCGGGCGTAGGTGGAGAGCGACTCCACGTAACGGCGCTGGCCTTCTGCATACAGAGTGTCAAAGGCCAGGGAAGATTTGCCGGAGCCGGACAGGCCGGTGAAAACCACCAGCCGGTTGCGGGGCAGATCGACATCGATATTCTGCAGGTTATGCATCCGGGCGCCCCGAATGCGCAGATATTGCGGTTCCATAAGATGAGTTGCTTGAGCTTAAATTAACTTGTTTATCTTAACCCCGGAGAGTCCCGGGGCCACAGAGAAAAAAATTACCCCTGCTCTGCGGATCTGCCGACTCCCTGGGGTTATTTTTTGAATTTATGCCGATTTGAACCTTCGTTAAATGCCGGCCCAAGTTCCCGGTGCCATGATCAGCGGGAAATCAAGCGGGCGGCGAAAAAGCCGTCCAGGCCCAGCTCCGGGCGGGAGCGAAAAAAGCCCTGCTCATCAACCAGGTCACGGGCCGCCGCCGGCAACCAGGGGCGGGCGTCAGTGAGCGTCAGGGCCGGCCGGGTCCGCAGCACCTCGGCGATAACTTCCTCGTTTTCCTCCGGCTCATTGCTGCACACCACATAAACCAGTACGCCCCCGGGCGCCAGCAGGCCGGCGGCGGTCTGCAGCAGTTCGATCTGTTGCCGCCGGTAGCGGGGCAGATCGGCGGCCTGGCGATTCCAGCGGATATCGGGATGGCGGCGAATCACTCCGAGGCCCGAGCAGGGCGCGTCCACCAGAATACCCCGGTAAGGGCGGAAATCGGTAGCTAAAACCGCCTGGCGGGCAAATTCCGCCAAGGCCCGGGGATAGATGACGATTCCCTCAGCGGGGCTGGAGGGTTGGATTATGGCCGCTTCACCCGGGGTGGCCGGCCGGACCGTTAGGCCGAGACGGGCCAGGTTGGCGGCCAACAGCCCGAAACGACCGGCCTCGGGTTCCAGGGCGGCCAGGCGGCTGCCGGCGGGCAGAATTTCGGCCAGGTGGCCGGCTTTACCCCCCAGGCCGGCACAGGCGTCCAGATAAGCAGCCGCGGCCGGGTCCGGCTCTTGCCCGGGCTCGCTGCCGTTGACTCCGACCAAGACTGCCTCTTCTCCCGCCAATAAGAGCAGGCTGGCCAGTTGGGCCGCCTCATCCTGGACGGCAAAAAGGCCGGCGGCATAACCGGGCAATTCCTCGATCCGGCCGTGATACGCGGGCAGCACCAGGGCGGCCGGCGCGTAACGGCCGGAGCTGACGGCAATCCCGGCCTGGAGCAGGCGCCCCCGCAACAACTCGGGGGTGGCCCGCCGCCGATTGACCCGCAGGGTCAGGTTCGGGGGTTGGTTGTCGGCCCGGCAACGGGCCAAGGCCCCTTGCTCGCCGTAGCGCTGGTGCCAGCGCTCCCACAACCAGGCGGGATGGCTGAGCCGCTCGGCCCCGCGGGCTTTTTCGCCCTGCAATTCTGCCAGTTGGCGCGCCGCCGCCCGGAGCAGCCCATTGACGAAGCCGGTCAACCACCCGGGCTGGCGCGCCGCCTTCAGGGCCTTGATGGTTTCGTCGATGGCGGCGGCGGGGGGAATTCGGTCGAAGAACAGCAGCTGCACCAGACCCAGGCGAATGGCGTTGAGGGTCAGCGGCTTCATTTTAGCCAAAGGATGGCGGGCATGACGGGCCGCCACCTCATCGAGAAAGCCCCGCCAGCGCAAGACTCCGTAAACCAGGGCCAAAGTCAACTGGCGATCCCGCGGATCGGCCGGCAGGCGCCGGGCGGGATACTCGGCCAGCACTTGATCCAGGGGACGCCGGCTCCGGTCCTGGAGCAGCAAAATCTCCAGGGTCGCCTGGCGGGGGCTGGCCGGCTGCGCCGGACGAGGGTCTTTTTTTAACGGCCTTGGGGGCACGGGTTCCTGTCTCACTGAAATTTTCCGACCTGCCTGGATCCGGGGCAAAAACGCTGCCGGCCGAACTTCGCCGGCCCCGCCGGCAGGCCGGGATAAGCGATTTCGGGAACGCCAAACTTTATCTTTCCCGCCCCACGGCTATCACCGAACAGTTGCGGCCGCAACCCGGATCGCGGCGGTAAGAAAAAAAATCGGGATGGCAGCGAGTGCAGATGCCGGCCTGTTCGATCCGAGCGGCCCCCAGGCCGGCGGCCTGCAGTTGGGCGCGGCTGATGGCCCAGAAGTCGAAAAAATCCGGCCGGACCTGGTAGGCCTGAAACTCCGGGGGCAATTCCCGCCGGTGGTTGACGAACTCCGCGCAGCATGGCCCCAAGGAGGGACTGATGGCGGCCCGGAGATCGGCGGGGCGGCACTGGAACTCCCCGGTCATGATTCCCACGGCGGCGGCGATGATGTTCGCCGCGCTGCCCCGCCAGCCGGCATGAATGTTGGCCGCCACCCGCCGGACCGGATCGTAGAGCAGAACCGCCTGGCAATCGGCCTGGCGAACCAGCAGCCCGACCCCCGGGCAAGCGCTGACCAGGGCGTCATAACCATCGAGCTCGAGATCCTCGGCCGGGACCGCGGCCACCACCGCCACCCGGGCGCCGTGGACCTGGCGGGCGCTTACCAGCACCTCCAGACCCAGGGCCCGGCGAATCCGGCGCAGATTTTCCGCCACTCTTTCCGGGTCATCCCCCACCGCCGACCCCACGTTCAGCTCCGCCAGAGGCCCGCTACTCACCCCGCCCCAGCGGGTGAAGGAGCCCTGCAAGGGGGCCGGGGTCAATTGGCGGAAATTATGATAGCGGACAATTTTCACAGGCGATCATTATA
This sequence comes from Desulfurivibrio nitratireducens, assembly GCF_044068515.1. NCBI lineage: Bacteria > Pseudomonadati > Thermodesulfobacteriota > Desulfobulbia > Desulfobulbales > Desulfobulbaceae > Desulfurivibrio > Desulfurivibrio nitratireducens. Next base: position 254 of record NZ_JBIPKI010000023.1, on the reverse strand, counting down.
CAGGGGGTAGCCAGCGGGTCCTGTCCATACCGGAGTCAGGGTCCGCAAAAACGAAAAAAATCATTAAACTACGAAATGCCACATTTGGCCAGCAGGAAGCAGGGGCTCGCAGGCTGCGCCGTTAAAGTAATTCGCCCCCGCCGGCGGCGGTGCCCGTTGGAGCAAATCGAGTAGGGTGAAGCGGGCTGATCAGGCCCGCTTCATCCCTCTCACAGAACCGTACGTACGGATCTCGTATACGGCTCCTGTTTATT
>NZ_JBIPKI010000022.1:0-35316 GCF_044068515.1 Desulfurivibrio nitratireducens | reverse complement strand
CATGGTTCCTTTCAACATATTCCGAATAAGCGGTGGGCATTGGCCGTGGTCTGGCGGGCTACTTCCTCCAGCTCGCATTCTTTCACCTCCGCGACCAGGCGGGCTATATAAGGCAGAAAAGCGGGCTCGTTACGCTTGCCCCGCATCGGGACCGGGGCCAGAAAAGGGGCGTCGGTTTCCAGCAGCAGGCGCTCCAGCGGCACCCGGCGCACCGCGTCCCGCAGGACCGCCGCCGACTTGAAGGTCACCACCCCGGGAATGGAAATATAAAACCCCAGTTCCAGCACCTCCTCGGCCAGGGCCGCATCCCCCGAAAAACAGTGCATGACCCCGCCGGCCGGCAATTTTCCGGCGGCGCGGAGGATCGCCAGGGTATCGGCGTGGGCTTCCCGGTCATGAATAATCAGGGGCAGGCCCGCTTGCCGGGCGATCTCCACCTGGCGGACGAAATGCTCCCGCTGCAATGCCGCCGGCGAATATTCCTTAACATAGTCGAGACCGATTTCACCGTAGGCCACCACTTCGGGACGGGCGGTCAGCTCCCGGAGGGCCGGGTAATCATCGGGGCCCATTTCGTTGACGTGGTGGGGGTGTACTCCCACCGTGGCGTAAACCCCCGGCAGGCGCGCGGCCAGCTCGCAGGCCTTGCGGGAGGTGGCCAGGTCAATCCCGACCGTGATTATTTCAGCTACTCCGACCTTGGCGGCCCGGGCCAAAACCTCGGCCAGGTCTCCCTGGTAGTCGGGGAAATCGAGATGGCAATGGGTATCGATAAGAGCCGGGGCTTGCTCGGGCAGCGGCAGCGGCTTGGTCGTCACGTTTTTCTCCCTTGCAAAGGTTGAAGCTAATGGGGCAAGATGGGGTATGACTTTTAACGCGGGGCGGAACCCGGCACCCCTTCTACCAGATTCCCGGTCCGCTGGCAATGCCCCCGCCCCACTGGCTTTTGATTGACAGAGCAAGGCCTGCCGACTATTATTTTCAGTCAGCAGCCCGGCTCGGCCGCCGGCGCTGCAGCTTGCCGGACCTAACAACGTTACCCCCCTGTCCATGGTCCGGGCCGCGGGCTGTTTTGCCCATCCGGCTCCTAAAGTACCCAGAATCGCCGAGGTTTGCCAGCAACCATGACCAATCCTGTCCTTGAAGCAATTTACCGGCGCCGCAGCGTCCGCCATTTTACGGCGGATGATGTTTCCCTGGATGAGTTGCGCGAAATCGTCAAGGCCGGAATCTGGGCGCCATCGGGTTTAAACAATCAACCCTGGCGCTTTGTCCTGATCCGCGACCGCCAGACCCGCGGCCGGCTGGCCGAACAAACCAAGTATAAACAGGTGGTGCTGGCCGCCCCGGCCCTGATCGCGGTTTATCTGGACCGCAACACCATGTACGACGAGGTCAAGGATCACCAGGCCGCCGGAGCCTGCATCGAGAATATGCTGCTGGCCGCCGAAGCTCTGGGGCTGGGAGCGGTCTGGCTCGGCCAGATCCTCAAAAACAAGGAGGAAGTCCGGCGAATCCTGGCCCTGGAAGATCACCTGGACCTGATGGCGGTGATTGCCCTGGGCCGCCCGGCTCCCGGCGAACGCAGTTCGCAGCGAAAACCCCTTGAAGAATTCATTCTCAAAATCTTTTGAAACATTTTGTCCCACAGGAGGTTTTTCATGTCCCGCACAACCGCTAAGTCATCGCGCCACGCTTTCCGCTTGCTGGTCCTGTTGCTTCTGCTGCTGCCCTTTTTCACCGCCTGCGCCCAAAACGGCAAATTCGGCATCGGTTCCCGAATCGTGGAAGATGAAGAAGTTCATGCCGCCCCCTATAATCCCGCAAATTTTCGCGACCTGCTGGTCCCCAGTGAACTGGTCTGGAACCGTTCCAAAAGCATGATCGTCAACACCGATTCCTATGCCGGCGGCGTCCTCTACTTCAGCGGCCGGGTCGATGTTGACTCCCTGACCGATTTTTTTGTCACCACCATGGCCAGAAATAACTGGAGGCTGGCGGGATCGGTCAAATACCGCGATGTTCTGATCGCTTATGACAAACCCCACAAGACCTGCACCATCATTATCCGGCAGAGCGAAATAGTCCGCAACACGGCCGAGGTCCAAATCCACATCACCGACGATCTCAGCAAGGGCAAGGCCAGCAGCTCCCCCGCTCCGGCCGTAACCACCCCGTTCGCCTTTTGAGACCGGAACCCGCTGATGCCAGGCAATCCCTTAACCGACCGGAGGCTGCTTGTCTTTTCTGCTCACTGACAAACGCATTCTATTGGGGGTAAGCGGCGGGATCGCCGCTTACAAAGCGGCGGACTGGACCCGCCGGTTGCGGAAGGAAGGGGCCGTGGTCACGGTGATGATGACCAGGGCCGCGCAAAACTTCGTAACCCCCCTGACCTTTGCCGCCCTCTCCGGCAACCGGGTCCACACGGCCATGTTTGCCCCGGAAGATGCCGAGGCCATGCCGCATATCAATCTGGGACGCAACTGCGACATGATTCTGCTGGCTCCAGCCACCGCCAATACCATTGCCCGGCTGGCCCAGGGTCTGGCCGACGACCTGACCTCCGCCGTAATCCTGGCGGCCCAGGCCAAGGTTCTGGTCTGCCCGGCGATGAACAGCGCCATGTACCAGCACCCCGCCACCCAGGCCAACCTCGCCCGGCTCAAGGAATTCGGCTATACCGTCATCGACCCGGCCTGCGGTGAGCTGGCCTGTGGCGATCAGGGCCCCGGCCGTTTGGCCGACTGGGAAATCGTGCGCCAGGAAATTATCGCCGTCCTGACCCCCCAGGATCTGCGGGGCCAAAAAGTCCTGGTCACGGCCGGCCCTACCTGGGAGCCGCTCGATCCCGTCCGCCTGCTCACCAACCGTTCCAGCGGCAAAATGGGCTATGCCTTGGCGGCGGCGGCGCGGCGGCGCGGAGCCCAAGTGGTTCTGGTCAGCGGTCCCGGCTCCATCACCCCGCCGGCCGGAGTCGAGGTGCTGCCGGTGGTTTCCGCCCAGGAGATGCACGCCGCGGTCAGCCAGCGGGGCCCGGAAATGGATGTTATGATCATGGCTGCGGCGGTTTCCGACTATCGTCCGGCCCGCTATGAGGCCCGCAAGATCAAGAAGGGTACCCCCGATGCCGCCCTGGCCCTGGCCGCCAACCCGGACATTCTCCGGGAATTGGGGGAACGAAAAAAAACGGCCCGCTGTTTCCCTCTCCTGGTGGGTTTTGCCGCCGAAAGCAATGACCATCTGGAGGAGGGCCGGCGCAAGCTGGCGGCCAAGAATCTCGACCTGATCGCCATCAACGATATCAGCGCCGAGGATGCCGGTTTTGCCGTGGACAACAACCGGGTTACCCTGCTGGACCGCAACGGCGCGGTGGAGGAGTTGCCCTTGCTGACCAAGGAGGAGGTTGCCCATCGCATCCTCAACACCATCCTGCGCCTGATCTGAGCAGGAGCGGACAGCATTACTTGCCGGCTCCAAGCCACCCAGCCGCGGCCGCCCAGCAAACCAGTTACGATACCATCTCAGCCGAAGGAGAAAAGCCATGCCCACCATCAAAATCAAGGGAATGTCCTGTGCCCATTGCGTGGCCTCGGTAACCAAGGCGCTCAGCGATGTTAACGGCATCAAGGATGTCCACGTCAACCTGACTGAAGGCACGGCCACCTTTTTGCAAACCAAGGAAGTACCGGCCGAAGCCATCCGCCGCGCCATCCAGAAAATCGGTTTCGAGGTGGTATAGAGCCGGTCAATCAGCGCGTTGGGGGGCGGCAGCGGCCAAACCCTCCAGCCGCTGCCCCAGCCCGGACGCCGCCGGGCCTGGGTTGGCGGTGGCGACAACGGGGCAAAGCAGCCTGCGGGCCCGCAACCCGTTGCCCCGGCGCTTGGTCCCGGCCACTGATCCCTTGCCGGCCCGGCGAGGGACTCTCAAAAAAAATCTCTTTAAAAAAGCTGAACCTTGCTGCCGGAGACCAACTGGCGGGGATTCAGGCCGGAAAGAGCCCCGCCAGCACGCGGCGGGTGCCCGCGTCAGCTTTGCCGGCGACCAGGCTGCTGAGGCTGAAGGCGTCCAGGGTCGCCGCCACCGCCATGGTTCCCTCGGCCGAGTTCTTGCGGGCGGTGAAAGGGAAGCTGTCCGGACCGCGCTGGCACTTGCAGTTGATATTGATCCGGGCAACCTGGTTCAGCAAGGGCCGGGACAGGGCGATGATTTCCCGCTCATCCTGGCCGAAAATACTCACCTGCTGGCCGAATTCGGACTGTTCCACGTAGCCCAGGGGCTGCGCCGCATCACGGAAGCCAGCCACCGGGATCAGCGGCCCGAACTGTTCCTCATGGTAAAGACGCATGCTTTGATCCATCGGATAAAGCACCGTCGGGGTCATAAAGGTCTGGTTGACCCGCCCGCCGCCCTCGTTGATAATCCGGGCTCCTTTGGCCAGGGCATCGCTAAGCAGGCCGTTGAGATAAGCAACCCTTGCCGGCTCCGGCAAGGGCGTGATCCGCACCCCCGGAGTCCAGGGCATCCCCGCCGGTAGCCGATCCACCAATTCAGCCAGTTTCTCCAGGAAGGGGGCGCGCAGCGTCTCATGCACGAACACCATTTTCAGGGCGGTGCAGCGCTGACCGTTGAAGGCCAGGGCTCCCAGCGCACATTCGGCCACGGTGCGGTCCAGATCGGCATCGGCCAGCACAATGGCCGCGTTTTTGGCTTCCAGGCCCAACAGGCAGCGCAGGCGCCGGGGCTGGGGATGCCATTGGCGCAGCAGATCCGCCACCCGGCGGGAACCGATGAAGGCCAGAATATCGATCCGGCCCGACTTCATCAGGGGGGCCAGGATCTCTTCACCTTCGCCATAGAGGGTATTGATCACGCCCGGGGGGAAGATTTCGGCGAAGGCTTCCAGCAGGGGGCTATGGAGCAGCACCCCGAGCCGGGGCGGCTTGAAAATCACGGTATTGCCCATAAGCAGGGCCGGAACCAGAATGGTGAAGGTCTCGTAGAAAGGATTGTTATAAGGCCCCAGGCAAAGGGCCACTCCCAGCGGCGCCCGGCGGAAAAGGGCCAGGAAGCCATGCTCGCTGACGACTGCGGCCTGCCGCTGCTCCCGGCGGCGCAACTCGGCGATGGTGGCCCCAATGTACTCCAGGGTCCGGGCGAACTCCATTTCCGCCTCGGCATAACTCTTGCCGATCTCCCACATCAGCCCCCGCACCACCAGAGAACGGGCCGCCCCCATCCGCTCAACCAGCTGTTCCACCCGGGCGATCCGCCCGGCCACGCCCAGGGCCGGCCACTCGCCCAGACCCTGGCCATAGGCCTGGCAGGCCGCCGCCAGGGCCGCTTGGGCTTCTTTTTCCCCCATCAGGGGATAGCTGCCCAAACGTAACGGTTGCAACTCCCCGGCGGCGGCTGGGGCTGGGGCTGGGGCTGGGGCTGGGGCTGGATAAAGTTTAGCAGCCGCACCGGCCGCGGCGGCCAGGCTGGAGCCGGACAGATGGATCGGCGACCAGACATCCCGAACGGGTCCGGACCAGGGCCGCAATTCTCCGGCACACAGGCAGCAACGCTGCTCGATGGGCCCAGGCCACCGGTGTTGCTCCGGAATCGTGGCCGGATGGGGGAAAATTTCCGCCAGCGAAACTTCGTTCATTTGTTTCCAGTCCTCATCAACAGTATCGACTCGTCGGAGAGAAACCGCCGAAATCTGGTGAGCATAAAGGCAAGCAGCCCCCCGAGCGGGGTCCCTGTTGTCTTTGCCAAAATTGTAGTAAAATAAAAAATGATGCCAAAAAAGAAGAACCACCGACAATAACGCGCCCGGACCTGTTTGACAACGCGATTTACTCGGATCATCTTGACTTTGCCCAGGGTCTGGCTTACTTTCCAAATTCAAAATGTTCCGCTTCAGCTCCGGCGGGCAAATTTCAGGGTCTGCTCTTCAGCGAGGAAAGACCATGTTTCAATTACTCGATTGCTCTCCCCTGCCCCAGTTCGCGGTGGGCCTGGACAACAAGATCACCTACTGGAACAAAGCCTGCGAAGCGCTCACCGGGTTCAAGGCCATCGAGATGATCGGGACCGACCGCCACTGGGAGCCCTTCTATACCCACAAGCGGCCGCTGGTGGCCGACCTGATCCTCAAGAACGACCTTAACAGTTTCTTCAGCCTCTACCAGGACAAAAATCCGGGCCAGTCGCGGATCATTCCCAACGCCTGGGAGGCCTTCGACTGGTTCAAGATGGGCGGCCAGCCCCTGCACCTCCACTTCATGGCCGCCCCGGTCTTCAATGAAAAGGGCAAGCTGATCGGAGCGGTGGAAACCCTGCACGATCTTTCCGGCCAGATGCTGGCCATGCTGGCCCCGTCGCAAAGCCGGATCCTGCCGCCCGGCGACCAGATCAAGCAGGCCCCCTTTATCCGCAACAATATTCGTTTCGGCCTGCTGGTGGGCAACAGTCCGGTGATGCAGCGGGTTTACGATGTCCTGGCCAAGGCCGCCGGCTCCAACGCCAATGTGATTATCTATGGGGAATCAGGCACCGGCAAGGAGGTGGTGGCCCACACCATTCATGATCTGAGCAAGCGGGCGGGCAAGAATTTCGTCGCCGTAAACTGCGGAGCCATCCCTGAAACTCTGGCGGAAAGTGAATTTTTCGGCTATCGCAAGGGAGCTTTCACCGGAGCCAACACCGATCGGGAGGGCTACCTGGACCAGGCCGACGGCGGCACCCTGTTTCTCGATGAAATCGGGGAAATCAGCCTGGCGATGCAGGTCAAGCTGTTGCGGGTCCTCGAGGGCAACGGTTTCTGTCCGGTGGGGAGCCGGGAAACCCGCAAGCCTGATGTGCGGATCATTGGGGCCACCAGCCGGGATATGGAGGAACTGGTAAGGGCCGGCAAAATCCGCCGGGACTTTTTTTACCGGATTCATGTCATCCCGGTCCAGCTGCCCCCTCTGCGGGACCGGGGCGAGGACCTGCGCCCCCTGACCGATCACTTTATCCGCAAATTCAGTCCCGGCAGCGGCCCAGGCATCATTCCCGAAGAGATATATCAGCGCCTGGAGCAATATCCCTGGCCCGGCAATGTCCGCGAACTCCAGAATGTGATCCAGCGCTACCTTACCTTGGGCGAACTGGTTTTCACCCCCACCGGTCCCGGCGTCATCCCTGACCCGTCCCCGCCGCACTCAGACCCGGAAATAGCTCGCGGCGTCCCGGCCCGGGGCAACGGGGGGGCTTTACAGGACAATCTGAACACCATCGAGCGGGAACTGATTCGCCAGGCTCTCCATACCAACCAGTGGCATCGCCAAAACACGGCCGCGATGCTGGGTATCTCCCGTAAAACCCTTTTTCGCAAGATGCGCCAGCTCAACCTCTAAGAGCCATCCCGGCCCTATATTCCTTGGCCCGGGGCACCTTCCAGCATGACCCAGCATGGGGCACTTATGCCTCAAATGGGATTTAATCCCTGTATTCAGCCATAAAAAGCCCCAGCGAAACAAGCCTGGGACATTTTTGTCCCAGACGGCTCCCTCCCAACCGCCGCCACCGGGGAGGCAAAAATTATAATATCTTTTAATATTAGCAACTTGGCTGCTTTTTTGATTATGTGGCACACTACTTGCTGTATAACTTGGCAACACACAGCCCCCTCCGTCAGCAGGTCTTCGAGCCGGAACCGGCCTGCTGATTACACCTGTAATGCCCCTTTTGTTCCCCAACTCAAGGGGCATTACTTTGTCCGCCGGCCGCCGGTCTCGACCTTATAGGCCACTAGCTCTCCCTGCCGGGGTCACAACCAGACCTCCCGGCGCTGTTATCCCCAGCCCGACTGGCGGCTTTCAGGCAACACTCAACCTGTCCACCCCCCTGACTAAATCCTTTTTCAACCAAGGTGAAAGCCATTGCATTGTTGCTTTCACTTGACTATATCTTATTTTTGTAATCCGCAGTCACCAGCGGCGGTTCCTGCGGCTAAATTCTTCGCCGGATGCCGCCGTTTCCCCTTTGCTCTCTCTGGAGCCGACCGAGGCCTGCCGCTCGCATGGAAACCTTCGAACAATTGCTGGACAAGTCCACCACCATTCACGGCCATATCTGCGCCGGCCAGGTCATCGGGGTGCGCCTGGCCATGATCGGCCTGCGGGAAATCGAAATCGCTGATCCCCGGGGCAGCCAGCGCAAGGATTTTTACGTCCTGGTGGAGATCGACCGTTGCGCCACCGATGCCATCCAAAGCGTAACCGGCTGCACCCTGGGCAAGCGCTCTCTCAAGTGGCTGGATTACGGCATCATGGCCGCCACCTTCGTCAATCTCAAGACCGGAAAGGCCGTGCGGGTAACCGCCCGGGAGGAATCCCGCGAACTGGCGAAAAAATACTGCCCGCAAATCGGCGACCGCTATCAGCAGCAACTCGAGGCCTATCGGGTCATGGCGGAGGATGAGCTTTTCCGCATCCAGCGGGTCCAGGTCACCATTCCACCGGAAGACCTGCCGGGCAAACCTCTCCGCCGGGTCCAATGCCATAGTTGCGGCGACTGGGTCCAGGATTGCCGGGAAATCGAACAAGACGGGCAAACTCTCTGCCGCCCCTGCGCGACGGGACGCTACTACACCATCATCAACTGAACCAGGGGAATCGTTCCATGGCAAAAACCGTCCCGGTGGAACAAGCGGTGGGCATGGTCCTGCCCCACGATATAACCGAAATCCGGCGCGGCGAATTCAAAGGCCGGGCCTTTCGCAAAGGCCATATCGTCCGGCCCGAGGATATCGACCACCTCAAGCGTCTGGGCAAGGAAAACATCTATATCCTGGCGTTGACCCCCGAGGATATCCACGAAAATGAGGCTGCCCAGTTGATGGCCGCCGCCCTGGCGGGGCCCGGAGTAGAAGTGACCGGCGAACCGATGGAGGGCAAGCTCAGTCTCACGGCCGGCCGGGACGGCCTGCTCCGGGTGGACCGGGAGGCCCTCTATCGGTTCAATCTGCTGGGAGAGGTGATGTGCGCCACCCTGCACAGTGAAACCCTGGTCAAACAGGGGCAACAGGTGGCCGCCACCCGGCTGATCCCCCTGGTTGGCCACCGCCAGGCTGTTGAAGCGGCGGTGGCAATCGCCAGTCGGCAAGGACAGGGGGTGGTTCGCGTCGAACCCCTGCGGGTCGCCCGGGCCGGCCTGGTAATTACCGGCAACGAGGTTTATTCCGGCCGGATCAAGGATACCTTCGAGCCGGTACTGCGCCGGAAAATGGCCGGGGTGGGCTCGGAGGTGGTCCAGGTGGTGAAGGCGCCGGACAATGCGGACCGGATTGCCGCCGCCATCCGGGAATGCCTGGCCGCCGGAGCGGACCTGATCATCACCAGCGGCGGAATGTCGGTGGATCCCGACGATGTAACCCGCATCGGCATCGCCCGGGCCGGCGCCACCGATATCACCTACGGCACCCCGGTTTTGCCCGGGGCGATGTTCCTGGTGGCCTACCTCCCCGGGGAGCGCGGCGAAATCCCCATCATGGGTCTGCCGGCCTGCGGGATGTTCCACCGGATCACGGTCTTGGACCTGGTCCTGCCCCGGATACTGGCCGGCGAAAAAATCGGCCGCGAGGCCTTTGCCCGGCTGGGCCACGGCGGCCTCTGCCTGAACTGCAAAAAATGCATCTTCCCGGCCTGCCCCTTCGGCAAAGCCTAATCAATCCTCCATTCAGCCCGGGCGACGGAGCGAATGTCCTTGCGGGGGAAGTTTCTTCTCTATCATAAAAACATGACCACCAAGATCCCCATCGATAGAGCCCTGGCCGACTGGATGCGGGAAATCCGCCGCCAGCTTCACCGCCACCCCGAACTAAGCGGAGCGGAACACCAAACCTGCCGCTTTATCCTGGCCAGACTGGCTGAACTGGGAATTCCCGCCCGCCGGGTTCATCAAACCGGGGTGCTGGCCGATTTAGGCCCCGAGCGGGGCGCCGCCGTGGCCTTGCGGGCTGATATCGACGCCCTGCCCATTGAGGAGGCCACCGGACTGGAATTCGCATCGCAAAACCCCGGTGTTATGCATGCCTGCGGTCATGACGGCCATGTCGCCATGCTCCTGGGGGCTGCGGCCCTGCTGCAAAAAAGCGGGAGGCTGCCCGGTCCCGTCCGCTTGATCTTCCAGCCGGCGGAAGAAGGCGACGGCGGGGCGCCCGGCATGCTCGCCGCCGGTGCCCTGGCGGGAGTCAAAAGCATCTTCAGCGGTCATATCGACCGCCATTTTCCGGTGGGCAGCATCGCCGTGGAGCCCGGCATCATCTGCGCCTCCACCGATGACTTCACCATCGAGTTCCGCGGCCCGGGAGGACACGCCGCCAAGCCTCATGAGAGCGCCGACTGCATCGTCAGCGCCGCCGCCCTGATCCTGCACCTGCAGACCCTGATCTCGCGAACCCGCGACCCGGTAACTCCGGCCGTCCTGACCGTGGGCCGAATCCAGGGGGGCAGCGCCGCCAACGTGATCGCCGCCGAAACCGCGCTCTCGGGCACCATCCGGGCCCTTAATTCCCAAACCCGGCAAATGCTGCTGCACGGGCTGGAGAAAATGGCCCGAGCCACCGCCCGCAGCGCCGGGCTCAAGGTCGAGGTAGCCATCCGGCCAGGCTGCCCGCCGGTGAACAACGACCCCGGCGCCACCGCCCTGGCCCGGCAGGTGGCGGAACGGCGCCTGGGGGCAGCCAAGGTGCCGGGTCTGCCCGCCCCCAGCATGGGGGGCGAGGATTTCGCTTTTTATCTGCGGGAAGTCCCCGGCTGCCTGGTCCGTTTCGGGGCCGGCAAAAAGCAGGCGCCGGCCGGGCCTGCTCACAGTCCGACCTTTGATTTCAACGAAAAAGTTCTACCCATCGGGGCGGCATTCCTGGCCGAGGTGGCTTTGGCAGCCCTGGCCACCAATTAGCGCCACCATGCAGCCGGCTTCCTGGCATAGTATTGATAGGATTGAAGAAGGAAAATGAATGATCAAACGCCCCCGGCTGGCGCCGGGCTTGACCATTGTCGGAATACCGAGGACGAGCTGAGCCGCTGCGAGGTCTTTATCAATGTCAGCAACCGCTTTGTGGGTCTGCTGGGCAACGAGGCCAGCCGGGCCAGCCGCAATGACACCAGTCGGGAATACCCCTTCGTGGCCATGGACAGCCGCCAGGTATTTCGCCAGTTGGCCCTGGTGCGGCGCCACCTGGGCCTGAGCGACGCCACCCCGGCCGGGGAGGCCCCGGCCCTGCTCGATGTGGGCTGCGGGATCGGCAACGTGATGCTGCTGGCCGAGCAGATGGGCTTTGATGTCTACGGCCTGGAGAAAGATCCCCACCCCTGCGCCATCGCCCGCCGTCTCTTCGGCCCCGAGCGGGTCAGCGCCGCCGACATCTGGGAATACCGAGACTACCGGCTTTTCCCGGTGATCTACTATTTCCGCCCCTTCGCCGAGCGGGATCTGCAGCTGCGCTTTGAAAAGATGATCGAGGAACGGCTCCAGCCCGGCGGAATCCTGATCGCCAACCACAAGAACAGCGAGCAGATCGCCGCCGATCCCCGCTTTACCCGGCTGGATCACGAGCTCCCGGTCTGGCTCAAGGGATAGGGGCGGTTGAGAAACCCGGGGCCGGCTTGGCCGGCTCTACTGCTCCCGCATATAGCGTTCCCGCAAGCGCTCGCAGACATGGTCCGGCACCAGGCCGCCGACATCACCGCCATGGCGAGCCACGTCCTTGATGATACTGGAACTGATGAAGATCCAGCGGAAGCCGGTCATCAGGAAAACCGTTTCCACTTCCCGTTCGATCCGGCGGTTCATCAGGGCCAGCTGAAACTCGTAATCGAAGTCGGAAACCGCCCGCAGGCCCCGGACAATGGCCCGCGCCCCGCGCCGGTAGGCGTAATCCACCAGCAGACCGGAAACCTCATCGACCTCGACCCGGGTTTCGCTGGCGGGGAAGCAGGCCCGAATCATCTCCTTGCGCTCCTCCAGACTGAAGAGCGGCTCCTTGCCGGGATTTTTGGCGATGGCGACGATCACCTTGTCAAAAATCGTCAGGGCCCGCTTGATGATATCGAGATGCCCCATGGTGATCGGATCGAAGGTGCCGGGATAGACGGCGATCCTTTGCCTGGTCTCTTCCCGGATCAGGGGTTCATAATCGGCCATTACCATTTTCTCCCCAAGTCTGAAATCGGGCCAGCCGGCAACCACGTACCGCCCCCGGCCCCGGCAACCCTGATAGCTCGAGTTAACGGGGACCAGCCGCAGCCGCAGGCCTTTTGGCGCCCAGCGGATCAGTTAAGCTGACGATAGAAATGAAACCGGGCCTCTCCATAACGCCGGGACTCGCGCCAGGCCTGCAGCGCTCCAACCTGGGGCGGCAACTCGTCCTGGCGGCCGGTTTCCAGCACAACCAGGGCCTCAGGGGCCAAAATCCCCCCCGCCCCCGGAACCGCCAGGGTGGCCAAATGGTTCAGGGTCGCGGCGGCCAGCCCCCGGCTGTAAGGAGGGTCGGCCAGGACCAGGTCAAAACCGCCCGGCGGGGTCAAGCCCGGCAAAAAGTCCAGGCCGGCGGCGCAATCCCGGCGCAGCACCCGGGCCCGCTCGCCACAGCGGCAAAGCTCGATATTGGCCTGGAGCAGACGGCAAACCTCGGGGTCGGCCTCGACAAAGAGGGCCGTCGCCGCCCCCCGGCTCAGGGCTTCCAGGCCCAGGGCCCCGGTACCGGCAAAAAGATCAAGCACCGCCGCCCCGGTTGCCTCGGGACCGATAATATTGAAAAGAGCCTCGCGGGCCCGGTCCGAGGTGGGCCGGATGCGGGCGGCAAAACGCCGGCCCGGGGCCTGCAGGCGCCGCCCCTTGCAACTGCCGGCGATTATCCGCATCTCAGCCAGCCGTCAGAGGCCAGGTGGAGAACAAATAGAGAGCAGCGGCGGCAAATAAAGTCCATCTTCCCTTTCTCTGCCCTCTACTCGTTCTTCCGGCCCCCCGTCTCCTGGCACCTGTTTCCTGAATCACAGATAATCCCGGCCCAGGATTTCGGCAATCTGGACGGCATTGAGGGCCGCTCCCTTGAGGATGTTGTCGGCCACCACCCAGAGATTGATCCCGTTGGCGATGGATTCATCCTCGCGGATCCGGCCCACCAGGGTTTCGAATTTGCCGGCGCAGTCCAAGGCCAGGGGGTAGCGGCTGAGGGTCGGTTCGTCCACCAGCTTGACCCCCGGGGCCCGGGCCATCAGTTCCTTGACCTCGGCGGCCGTGATCTTGCGGACGGTTTCGATATTGACCGCCTCGGAATGGCCGTAGAACACCGGTACCCGAACGGTGGTGGCGGTTACCCCGATGGAATCGTCCTCGAACATCTTGCGGGTTTCGTTGACCATCTTCATCTCTTCCTTGGTATAGCCGTTGTCCAGGAAGGAATCGATATGGGGCAGGCAGTTGAAGGCGATCTGGTGGGGATAAACCTGCTTGGGCAGCGGCCGCCCCTCCGCCCAGGCCCGCACCTGGGCCTCCAGTTCGGCGATGGCCTTGGCCCCGGTGCCGGAAACGGCCTGGTAGGTGGAGACCACGATCCGCTTGATCCGGGCCGCGTCATGAATGGGCTTGAGGGCCACCAGCATCTGTATCGTCGAACAGTTGGGGTTGGCGATGATCCCCCGTTTTTTATAGCGGGCGATGGCGTGGGGATTGACCTCCGGCACCACCAAAGGGATTTCCGGGTCCATCCGGTAGGCGCTGGAGTTGTCCACCACCACCGCGCCGGACGCCACCGCCGCCGGGGCAAACTCCAGGGAACGGTCTCCGCCGGCGGAAAAAAGAGCGATGTCAATCCCCTTGAAGGCGTCGCGATCCAACAACTGGACGGCAATCTCCTCGCCCCGAAAACGCAGTTTCCTGCCCACCGAACGGGAGGAGGCGAGCAGGCGCAGCTCGCCGAGCGGGAAATTCCGCCGTTCCAGGACATCCAGCATCGCCCCACCCACTGCTCCGGTGGCTCCCGCCACCGCCACGTTGAATTTTCTTCCTTCTGCCTGACTCATTGCTGCTCATCTCTCCTTTGCTCTGTGGTTCTTGGTTATAACAATTCCTTGATCCGAACGCTAAACGCACGACCGGGCCTCGGATCGGCCCCGGCGGTCCCGGTGTTTACGGCATTGCGGCCGCCGCGGGCAAGCCGGCCCTGCCCGACGTTTACCGTTCTTTCAGGTATTCCAGACGATTAAGTCCGGTCAGATAAGCCTTGGCGGCGGCGGTAATGATATCCGGGTCGGCGCCCTGGCCCACCACCACCTTGCCGTTGTCCTCGATCCGGACCATCACCTCGCCTTGGGCATCGGTGCCGCCGGTGATCGAGCTGACCGAAAAATAGAGCAGTTTGCTGCTGGTCCCGGTCAACTGGGCAATGGCCCGGAAGGTGGCGTCGATGGGGCCGATGCCCAGGGAGGCGGTTTCCTTTTCCCGGCCGTGGACCAGCAGCCGGACCGCCGCGGTGGGCAGGGAGCGGCTGCCGCTCATGGCCGTCAGGTGGAGCAGCTTGAAGGAATCGGGCACCCGCAGAACCTCGTCCATGACGATGGCCTCCAGGTCCTCTTCAAACATCTCCTTCTTGAGATCGGCCATGGCCTTGAAGCGGGCAAATACCCGGTTCAACTCCTCTTCGCCCAACTCGCCGTAACCCAGCTCCTTGATCTTGTCCCGGATCGCATGCCGGCCGGAATGCTTGCCCAGGACAATATTGCTGGTCGAGATGCCCACGTCCTTGGGATTAATGATCTCGTAAGTGCTGCGCTCCTTGAGCACGCCGTCCTGGTGAATCCCGGACTCGTGGAGGAAGGCGTTGGCGCCGACGATGGCCTTGTTGGGCTGAACCACCATCCCGGTGATGGTGCTGACCAGGCGGCTGGTGGGGTAGATATGCTCGGTGACGATATCGGTGTGGACATCGGCCACCTGGCCGGGGCGGGTGCGCAGGGTCATCACCACCTCTTCCAGGGCGGTGTTGCCGGCCCGTTCGCCCAGGCCGTTGACGGTGCATTCCACCTGGCGGGCACCGTTGCTGATCGCCGCCAGGGAATTGGCCACTGCCAGGCCGAGATCGTTGTGGCAGTGGACACTGATCACCGCCTTGTCGATATTGGGAATGTTTTCAATCAGGTAGCGGATCTTGGCCCCGAATTCATCGGGCAGGGCGTAGCCGGTAGTGTCGGGGAAATTGAGGGTGGTGGCCCCGGCGTCGATCACGGCGCGAAAAACCTGGCAAACGAAATCAAGATCGCTGCGGGAAGCGTCCTCGGCCGAAAATTCGATGTTGCCGGTGTACTTAGCCGCATGGCGCACCGAGGCGACCGCCAGCTCCAGCACCTGCTCCCGGCTGAGGCGGAGCTTGTGCTTCATGTGGATTTCCGAGGTAGCCAGGAAGGTGTGAATCCGGGGGTTCTCCCCGTTCTTCAGGGCCGCCCAGGCATTATCGATATCCTTGACGTTGCAGCGGGCCAAGGCGGCGATCTGGGCTCCCCGGATATTGTCGGCGATATTCTTGACGCATTCGAAATCACCGGCCGAGGCGGTGGGAAAGCCGGCCTCGATCACATCCACCTTGAGCTTGACCAACTGCTGGGCCAGGCGGAATTTTTCGTGGATATTCATGCTGGCGCCCGGCGACTGCTCGCCGTCGCGCAGAGTGGTATCAAAAATAAAAACTTTCTCGGACATTTTGCTATTCTCCCCGGCCCCGGCAAGCACAACCGATCCGGTCCGTATAAATGGTTTTGCTTGGATCTGCTTCAGGAAAGAATCACGACCCGGCCATCAGGCGGAAGGCGGCATTTTGGGTTCCAGTCTGCCCTCTTCTTCCGTCTCTCCCGCGCTGGTCTGTTCTGTCGGATCTGCCTCTGCCTGCCCCTCATCGGTTCCCGCCTTGCGGGCCGGAACCAGCAACCGGTATGCCGCCGCCAGCGGCCCGGAAAGCACATAGATCAGACCGAGGATAAAAAGCGTGACCCGGGGTTCGGTGGCCAGCACCATGATCATCAGCACCACCCCCACCACCATCTGGAAAGCTTTCTTGCGCTGGGTCTCAGGCTGCTTGAAGCTCTGGTAGGTGATGGAACTGACCATCAGATAGGAGAGCAGATAAACCGCTACCAGCATGGCGATTTCCATGGTCGCGCCGCTGATCTCGAAAAAATGGCAGAAAAGATAGGCGGTGGCGATCATTCCCCCGGCCGCCGGACAGGGCAGGCCGACGAAGTTCTTGCTCTCCTCTCCTGCCGGCTGGGAATTGAAACGGGCCAGGCGCAGGGCGGTGGTGGCCACATAAAGAAACGCGGCCAGCCAGCCGTAGCGGCCGTAAGGATAAAGCACCCACTGGAAGGCGAGAATGGCCGGAGCCACCCCGAAGGCCACCAGGTCGCAAAGCGAATCGTATTCCTTGCCAAAGCCGCTGGTGGTGCCGGTTAGCCGCGCCACCCGGCCGTCAAGGCCATCGAAAACCCCGGCCACGATGATGGCCACCGCGGCATGGAAAAACTGGCCTTCAATGGCGGCAATAATGGCAAAAAAGCCGCTGAAGAGGCTGATGGTGGTGAGCATGCTGGGCAGCAGGCTGATTTTGCCTTTCCGGCCCTGCTGCCCCCGCTCGAAATATCTGCGCCGTCTACTGCTCATCTTATATAAATTCCGTATATTCAGGACATAAGTTTAGGGAGTCCGGCAAACATCCGGGTTCCGAGGCCAAAAAGGCATCCCGCCGCTGGCCGCCCCCGCCGGATCTGGACGGGAAATCACAATATAATCACATTATAATACCTAATTTCCAGGCAAACCGAAACGGGAAAAGTGATTTGGCCGCCTTCGCCGCGACCTCTTTCAGCATCCTCAGCCGCCTTGGTTTCGCTCCTTAGCCGAGGCTGAGCTCCATTACCACCGGGTCGCAAGCCGGCAAGCCTGATGCGGGCAAAACTTGACCGTAACCCGGACAATTACTAGAATGACTTAAATTTATCGACGTCGCCAAAAGCCGGGACGACAAGGCACACTTCATAACTCGTTGTTGTGCCATTGCCGACCAATGCGGGTTGGCGGTTTATTGCGAGGTTGTCATATTGGGGCTGATTATTAAAAAGGGAGGTCGTCATGGGATCGTCTGATATTCCCAGTTTCGCTGTCCCGGCGCATTCCCCGGGCCGGATCCGGTTGAAGCTCAACCCCTGCCCCTGATCCATGCGGACTCCCTTCCCCATCCATCGCAAACACTTCCCCTGGCGCGGCGGCAACCGCTTCGAGCTCCTGGTGGACGGTGAACAATTCTTTCCAGCCATGCTCGCTGCCATTGAGGCAGCGCATCATTATGTGCTGCTGGAAATGTACCTCTTCGAATCGGGGGCCGTCGCCGACCGGTTCAACGCGGCCCTGGGTAATGCCGCCGGCCGCGGAGTCCGGGTCCACGTCCTGCTGGACGATTTCGGCGCCCGGGGATTGAGCTCGGCGGACCGCCAACGGCTGCTCGCCGCCGGGGTCCATCTCGCCTTTTACAACCCCCTGGACTACGGCAAACTGCGCCGCAACCTCTGGCGCGATCATCGCAAGCTGCTGGTGGTTGACGACGGGGTTGCCTATACCGGCGGCACCGGCATTACCGACGAGTTTGCCCCCACCCTCCCCCGCCCCTGGCATGACATCATGCTCGCCGTCCGCGGCCCCTGCGTCGCCGACTGGCGCACCGCCTTTGCCCAGTTGTGGAACCGAACCCGGGACGGCAAACAAGCCCCCCTGCGGCCGCCGATGACGAAAACTTCCCCCGCCAGCAGGACTAAATCCGGGCCGGCATTCGGCCGGGTTACCCTCAATAACCCCCTGCGGATGGAGATAAAGCGCTCACTGCTCAAGCGCCTGCGCACCGCCCAATACAGGATCTGGGTCGCCACCGCATACTTCATTCCGTCCTGGAAAATCCGCCGGGCCCTGTACCAGGCCGCTCGCCGGGGCCGCGACGTGCGCCTGCTGTTGCCGGGCTCTTACACCGACCATCCCAGTGTCCGGCATGCCGGCCGGCGTTATTATGGCAAGCTGCTGGCCGCGGGAGTGAGGATCTTCGAGTACCAGCCCCGTTTCCTGCACGCCAAGCTGCTGCTCTGCGACAACTGGGTGTCCATCGGCTCCAGCAACATTGACCGCTGGAACTTCCGCTGGAACCTGGAGGCCAACCAGGAGGCGCAAAACCATGCCCTGGCCGAAGAGCTGGCGGCGCAGTTCGAAACCGATTTCGACCAGAGCCGGGAAATTCTCGCCGGGGAGTGGCACCATCGCGCCTGGTATCACCGGCTGCTGGAACGGTTCTGGGGAACCATCGAACTGTGGCTGGAACGCTTCAGCCAGCGCAAACCATAGCCCGAGTGAATCTGCTGCCCATTTTTTGGGCTTGACAATATCCGCTTATGCGGATAAACGGTAATAACAATGAAAGAAATAGCCGAAGTACTGAAAGCTCTGTCCGAGGAAGTGCGCCTGCGCCTGCTGCTGCTGTTGACCGCGGGCGAGCTTTGCGTCTGCGATCTGATCGCCGTTCTGGAACTGCCCCAGTCTACGATTTCGCGGCACCTGGCCTATCTCAAAAACAGCGGCTGGGTGGATTGCCGCCGCCAGGGGGTCTGGATGCATTACCGCCTGGCCGAAACCATGAATCCGCTGCAAACCGCAATTCTGGCCGCCCTGTGCCGGGAAACGGCCACCCACGACCAAGTCCGCCGGGACAGCACCAATCTAGCACTTCGACGACAAAACGAAAACGGTAAGGGGAGTTGCAACTGAAACGCCCCGCCGGTAAGCCCGCCAAGCCGCCAAATGGAGATTCCCGCGATGAACAAAAAGATTCTGTTTCTATGCACCGGCAACTCTTGCCGCAGCCAGATGGCCGAAGGCTGGGGCCGCAAACTGCTGGCTGAGCGGTTCGAGGTTTTTTCCGCCGGGCTGGAAAAACATGGCCTGAACCCTCGGGCCGTGCAGGTAATGGCCGAGGCCGGGGTGGATATCAGCGCGCAATACTCCAAAACCCTGGATGAGCTGCCCGACGACCATTTCGACTATGTCATCACCCTCTGCGGCCATGCCAATGAAACCTGTCCCTATTTTCCGGGCAAGGTGATTCATCGCGGCTTTGACGATCCGCCCAGGCTGGCGGCCGGGGCAAGCAATGAAGAAGAAGCCTTGGCCCACTACCGCCGGGTGCGGGA
The DNA here is from genome assembly GCF_044068515.1 of Desulfurivibrio nitratireducens. Taxonomy (NCBI): domain Bacteria; kingdom Pseudomonadati; phylum Thermodesulfobacteriota; class Desulfobulbia; order Desulfobulbales; family Desulfobulbaceae; genus Desulfurivibrio; species Desulfurivibrio nitratireducens. Next base: position 16,065 of record NZ_JBIPKI010000022.1, on the reverse strand, counting down.
TGAAATCCGCGACTATGTAAAAAATCTGCCCACCGAACTGAGTTGCACTTGACAAAAGAAGTCCTGAATCTCAGCTCCGGCCCGGTGGCGGCCTCCCCATGGCTGGCGGTGGAAATCAGCGAGGTAGCCAGCTGCTTAAGCTGCCGGCCGCCGCTGATCGGCCTTGTTCCGGCCACAGCGCCAATTCGCCCGAAAATTATTTGTCATCACGGAGATCACCAAAATGCCCCGTTGTTCCATCGACTCTAGCCCCGGCGCCAAACCCGGTCTTGGCGGAAAATTATCGCTGCTCGACCGCTTTCTTACCCTCTGGATTTTCAGCGCCATGGCCCTGGGCGTGGCCGTCGGCTCGCTTTTCCCTAAAGGGGTGGCCAGCTTCAATCAGGCCCTGACCGTCGGCGAACATACCAATCTGCTGATCGCCTTGGGCCTGATCCTGATGATGTACCCGCCCTTGGCCAAGGTCAAGTACAGCCTGATGCCCAAGGTTTTCGCCGACACCCGCATCCTGGGCCTGTCGCTGTTTCAGAACTGGGTTTTAGGTCCCCTGCTGATGTTTACCCTGGCCGTGCTCTTCTTCGGCTGGCTGGCCCCCCAGCTGCTCGGCCCCGACCCCCGCTGGGGCCTCTATATGGTCGGCCTGATCCTGGTGGGCATCGCCCGCTGCATCGCCATGGTTCTGGTCTGGAATCAACTGGCCCGGGGCAGCAGCGAATATGCCGCCGGCCTGGTGGCCATCAACAGCATCTTCCAGATCATCACCTTCAGCTTTTACGCCTGGATCTTCGTCACCGTCCTGCCGCCGCTCTTCGGCCTGGAAGGCCTGGTAGTGGATGTGAGCATCGGCGATATTTTCGTCAGCGTCATGATCTATCTCGGCATCCCCTTTGCCGGCGGCATCCTAAGCCGGGTGCTGCTGGTGCCGCTGAAGGGCGAAACATGGTACGAAAAGGTTTTCATCCCCCGGATTTCACCCATCACGTTGGCCGCCCTGCTCTTCACCATCGTGGTGATGTTCAGCACCCAGGGAGAACAGATCCTGCTGCGCCCCCTGGACGTCATGTGGATCGCCTTGCCGCTGAGCTTTTACTTCGTGCTGATGTTTCTCTTCAGCTTCTACCTGGCCTGGAAGCTCGGGGCCGACTACCCCCGCAGCACCTCCCTGGCCTTCACCGCTTCGGGCAACAACTTTGAGTTGGCCATCGCCGTGGCCATCGCCGTCTTCGGCATCGGTTCCCCCATCGCCTTCGCCACCGTGATCGGCCCCCTGGTGGAAGTGCCGGTGCTAATCGGCCTGGTCCACGTCAGTCTCTACCTCCAGCGCCGTTATTATAACCGCGGCATTGATTCCCAGGACTGAAGCGGCTATAAAATTCTATAGGCATACTCCTTCCAACCAATTCATAGGGAGAACGGAATGCTCAACAAAATCCTGATTGCCACCGATTTTTCGCCTGCCTCGGACTGCTTGATCCAATGCGCCGGCCAACTAAAAAAACTGGGGCTCAAACAGGTGGTGCTGGCCCATGTAATTTATGTTGCCAACACTCCCGGCCTGGATGAAATTCTCCTGGACGAAGCAAGCCCGCAAATGGAGCAGCAAAAAAAACGGCTGGAAGCGGAGGATCTCAAAGTGGACACCGAACTGGCGGTGGGGATTGCCGCCCCGGTGCTCGAAGCCCTGGCCACCAGCCACCGGGTGGACGCCATCCTGATTGGTTCACGCGGCCGCGGTCTGGCCAAATCGGCCCTGGGCAGCGTTTCCTTTAAATTGCTGCAAATCACCAACCATCCCGTTTTCCTCTCCAGGATCACCGCCGAAGGCCATAATCAAACCTGCGGTGTGGCCACCGGGCCGCGCTGGTTTGAAAAAATTCTTTTCGCCACCGATTTTTCGCCGCCGGCGGACCGGGCCGCCGCCTACCTTGAACAGATCCTGCGCCACCACCCGACTACGGTTACCCTGCTGCACGTCAGCGATGCCGCCGACCAGGCCCGTCTGGCCCCGAAATACTTGCAGGAGCGCCAGGAGCAAGACCAGCGCCGGCTCGAGAAGATCGCCCGCCAACTCGCTCCCGGGGGCGACTCCATTTCCAGCGAATTGGCCATCGGCAATCCCGCCGAGGAAATCATCGCCCGTACCCGGACGGGCCAGATTTCCCTGGTGGTTATGGGCAGCCACGGCAAGGGTTTTTTCCGCGAAGCCCTGCTGGGCAGCGTGGCCAACGAGGTGGCCCGGCGGGCCGAGGCGCCGGTGCTCCTGGTTCCCGGTGTTCGTTAGGGAGTGGGCGCCAGGCCGAGCGGCAGTCCTTGAGCAATGCGAACTATTGCCATTTACAGCCTGAAACGAACCTATTATAGTGGCTGGAAATTGGCGCCCAAACTCCGGTCCTGATGCTGGAGGAAGGGGCCGAATCCTTAATTTCCGTTAATCACTGGTAAGAGGAAAATACATGAAATTGCAGGATTATTTCGCGAATACCCCCGGCCGGGGGGTTCTTGCCACCGCCGCGGCCGACGGCAAGGTCGACGCCGCCCTCTACAGCACCCCCCATTTCCTCGAGGAGGGCGAGGTAGCTTTCATCATGCGCGATCGGCTCTCCCATCAAAACGTCAGCGAAAACCCTTACGCCACCTTCCTTTTCATTGCCGACGGCCCCGGCGCCCGCGGCATCCGCCTTTTTCTTAAGAAAACCAAGGAAGAAACCGACGCCGCCAAAATCAAGGGCCTGATGCGCAGGCAGCTGAGCCCGGCAGAAGACCGGGCCCGGGGGGAGAGCTTCCTGGTTTCCTTCGCGGTGGAAAAAACCTTGCCCCTGGTAGGCTCGGACCCGGCCAATATTCCCGCCGGTTGAGCTGCCGCGGGAAGCAATCTGCCCGGGTCCGGAGGTTGCCGGACCCGGGATTGCTCATGCCGCGTCGAGATCGCTGACCCAGCTCAAGGCTGTGGCCACCGAAGGAAAGCCGATGGTCGAAGCAAGCACGATCAGGGCGTGGCGCACTTCTTCCACGGTAGCCCCCGCCGCCAGAGCCCGGCGGGCATGGCTGTGGACCCCTCCTTCCAGCCGGGCGGTTGCCGCCGCCGCCATCTGGATCAAATTAACGGTTTTTTCATCCAGGGGCCCGGCCTCGCGCACCGCTTTGCCCAGATCGGCCGCGGCCTGCATGAAATCGGGATAATCCTTCTGCAGTTTCTGAAAATGCTGGGGCAGCTTTTCCTTGGCCATGGTTCAACTCCTTGTCATGATGATTAAAATGCCCGAATGCGGGGGGCCCGGAGACCATCCCGCCCTTATGCTCGTTTCCGCAACAGATAACCGTGGGCCGCAAGACCGGCGCCGAAGGTCAGCAGCATAATCCATTCATTCTCCACAATGCCGCGAATTTCCAGTTCTTTCAAGACAAACCAGACCGTGGGCGAGGACATGTTGCCGTAATCGGCCAGCACCCGCCGGGTCGCGGCCAGTTGTTGCCCGCATGATCTCCTCGGGCATCACGGTGAGCGCGGCGCCCCCAATGACGACCGGAGCCGGGCTGGCCCGGCGGATGGCCTTGAGGATCGGAGCGAGTTCGTCGATGTAGAAGGCCGGCAGGCGCATGTCGTTGTTGTCGATATTGCGGACTGAAAGACCGATCACCTCGGGGCGGTGCGCCCGGATCAGCCGGTTGACTTCGCCAACCGGATCGGCGGCGAACATCAGGTCCAGCAACCGGACCGCGTGCCCGGCCGGCTCCGCCGCCTCGGCCACCATGCAGGCGCCCAGCGGCATAACCGGCATGGGATAGGCGTTCCGGTTCGTTGGGATGATCAGGACGTTCATATCAGGATCCGAAAGGCGGGTCGAATATGGAACCGGGGCCGATGGGCCTGGCTGGGCCAGGCCTCCGGCCGCTGCGGACAGATCATCTTGCCGCCGGTGGAAGGCAATCCGGGAACCCGCGCGGGCCCGGCAAATGGCTTCAGCAGGCCAACGCACCATTGTCAATGATTGGCGCCGGGACTGTCAACCAAAACCCGGGCGCAACGCTCGCATGCTCAGCAGGGAATTGCCGCCCGGGTCAGGGCCGGCAAGCGGGCCGGCCAAGTCGTTCAGGCCAGCAGCTTGCTCAACTCCGGCGGCAGCGGGCTGACAAAATGGAGGGGACGGCTATCGACGGGATGGCGCAGGCTCAGCTCGGCCCCATGCAGGGCCTGGCGGGGCAGGCGGAGGCGGCGCCGATCCTCGGCGCTGAGACGGTCCTCGATAAAGCGGAGAAATAGCCGTTCATCAACCCCGTAAAGCTTGTCTCCCACCACCGGGAAACCGAGCCCGGACAGGGTGGCGCGAATCTGGTGGCAGCGGCCGGTGACGGGCCGGGCTTCCACCAGGGTCAGGCCGTTGGCGCCGGCCAGACGGCGCAGCCGGGTAGAGCACGAGCGGGCGGCGGCCGGCGCGACGCAAGAGGCCTGGAAAAAGCGGACTTTCTTGCGGATCATACTGGCCGGATCGGGGGCCAGACTGCCCCGGGCTTCCAGGTCAGCCCAGGGAAAATCGCCCTCCACCAGGGCCAGATAAACTTTGGTCACCCGCCGCTGCTGCCACTGCCGGGCGCAAAGACGAGCCGCCGCCTGATTTTTGGCCACCAGGACCAGGCCGGAAGTCTCCCGGTCCAGCCGGTTGACCAGCCAGGGCCGCTCCAGACCGGCGGACTGCCGCAACCGGGCCCAGAGGGTATGGCGGAAATAGCGGCCGCCCGGATGACAAGGCAGGGGGGCGGGCTTGTCCACCACCAGCAGATCGGCATCCTCGTAAACCACCTGGTAAGCAAGGGCCACCGGGGGCTCAGCCTCCCCCGGCCAGCGGTAGCAGATTTCATCACCCGCCTCCAGTTGCCGGTTCGCCGGGGCCGGCTTCCCGTTGTGCAAAAGCCGCCCGGCGGCCAGCTCCCGCCGCCATTGCTCCCGGTCCTGGTAAGTAAAACGCTCCGCGACCAGATCCAGCAGCGACCGGCCGACCTGGTCGGGGCCAACCCGCACCGTGCAAATTCTTTCCCCTTCCTGATTAAAGGTCATTATCCCGATTCCGGCCGACACCCTGGCTGCCGCGGTCCGCTGAAATTATTTTTAAAAACGTCATACCCCCGCCCCGCTATTTTATGCTAGAAGATAACGATTGCAAACAACCGGAGTCCCGACCGGGACGGGACAAACTTCCAGGGAGGCGAGCATGGGCACCGACAATAAAGTTTTTCTCGAGGTTATCGAATGGTTCGATCACGACGGGGTCGAGCTGGTGCATCGGATTCCTCAACACGGTTCCGGTGAAATCAAGTTCGGGGCCCAGCTGATTGTCCGGGAGACCCAGGCGGCGGTCTTTTTCTACAAGGGCAAGGCGTGCGACACCTTCGGCCCCGGCCGCCATACCCTGACCACCGCCAACATCCCGATCCTGACCAAAATCCTGGCCGCCCCCTGGGCCCTGACCAGCCCGCTGCGCACCGAGGTCTATTTTGCCAACCTCAAGGTATTCCCCAACCTCAAATGGGGCACCCAGGATCCGGTGGCCTTCCGGGACAGCGAACTGGGCCTGGTCCGGCTGCGGGCTCACGGCATCTTCAATATCCAGGTGGTCCAGCCGGCTCTCTTCATCAGCACCCTAGTGGGGACCATGCAGCGCTACAGCAGCAACGAGATCGAAGAGTATCTCAAGCGGGTGATCGTCTCCCGGTTCAACGACCACCTGGGCAGCGAACTCGATTCCCTCTTCAACCTGCCCGGCCGCTATGAGGAGCTTTCGGCCGGCCTGCAGAACCGGCTGCGGGAAGACTTCGCCCACCTGGGCCTCAGCCTTAACCGGCTTTATATCACCTCGATCACCCCGCCGCCCGAAGTTCAGCAGACCATCGACGACAAGAGCCGGCTCGAAGTGATCAACGACCTTGACCGGCTGGTAAAGCTCAAGGCGGCCGGGGCCATGGAAAAGGCCGCCGAATCTCAAGGTGCGGCCGGCAACGGACTGGGCATGGGGCTGGGCCTGATGCTGCCGGCCATGTTCGCCTCCGCCCTCCAGCCCGCTCCCCAGGGGGCCGCCCCCGCGGGCGGCACCAGCCAATGCCCCGAGTGCCGGGGCGCCATCCCGGCCGATGCCCGGTTTTGTCCTTACTGCGGGCACCAGCAATTAATATTGCAGCAATGCCAGCACTGCGGCAAAAACCTGACCCCCAACGCCCGCTTCTGCCCCAAATGCGGCCAGCCCGCCGACAGCCGTCCCCAGGCCCCGATCTGCAGCCGCTGCCAGACGGAAAACCTGGCCGGCTCAATGTTCTGCAATCAGTGCGGCGAACCGCTCTAAGCGCCGCCCAGCGGAGAGCCCCCGAGGAGGCCTGCCCCCATGGCCCTGAACCTGGTCCTGGAATGCCGCCAATGCGCCGGCCCCATCGAGCTGCGGGAAACCGACCATCTGGTCAGCTGTCCCTACTGCAACGTCAGCACCTTTCTGGCCGCCAGCGACTATTTCCGGCTGACCCTGCCGGCCCGGCCCCAGTTCCGCGACCTGATCCAGGTACCCTACCTCCACTTCCGCGGCTCCATCTATTCCTGCACCGAAAAAGGGGTGGGCTTCCGGATCGCCGATCTTTCCCGGCCGGGGGTTGCGCTGCCCTTCCTGCCCCGCTCCCTCAGCGTCCGGTCCCAGGTGCTGAAAATGCGCTTTGCGGTACCCGTTCCCCAGACCAGCTTTCTCGCCAACCGCCTGAGCGTCCCCGCGCTGCTTGACCGGGTCGGGCGCAGTCTGGCCCCGGCGGGCGGCAACCTTTATCATCAGGCCATGATCGGCGAAGCGGTGCAACTGATCTACCTGCCCCTGGCCCGGCAAGGCGGCCAACTGTTCGATGCCGTCGCCGGCACTCCGCTGCCCCGTTTGCCCCCCGCCGAGGATCCCTTCGAGCCTCTGCGCGAACAAAATCCGGCCTGGCGACTGCATCAGCTGGCCACCCTCTGTCCTCACTGCGGCGGCAACCTGGAGGGCGCGCGGGACAGCAATGTCCTCTACTGCCGCAACTGCCTCAGCGCCTGGTGGCCCCGGGACGGCCGTTTCACCCCGCTCTCCTTCGGGCTGACCGCCGGCAAAAGCAAAGAGGTCCTTTACCTGCCCTTCTGGCAGATCGAGGCGACGGGCAGCCCCTTGCCCCTGAGCAGCTACGCCGATTTTATCCGGCTCACCAACCAGCCCCGGGTCCTTCAGCCCGGCTGGGAACAGCGCCCCCTCCACTTCTGGGCCCCGGCCTTCAAGATCAGACCCGATCAGTATCTCCGCCTGGCGACCCAGTTTACCCTGGCCCAACCGGAGTTCGCCAGCCGGGTCGCCCTACCTCCCGGCCCCCTGCCCTCGGTCACCCTGCCCCAGAGCGAAGCGATCCAGAGCCTGATCCCCATCCTGGCCGCCAGCGCCATCAAACGACTCCCCCTCTATCCCCTGCTGCCCGAACTGGCCTTTGCAATCCACGACATCCGACTCCATCTGCTGCCCTTCCTGACCTCGGGCTACGAACTGGCCCAGGAACAGACCGGCATTCTGATCAACCGCCGGGCCCTGGAACTGGGCCGCACCCTCTGAGGCTGGCCGGAGCCACCTCACGCCGAACTGGTTTTGCTGCCCAAAGACATCACGCTCGGCAAAGACAATGGCCCAGGACCTACCTATGAATCCTATCCTTCGCTCCCGCTGTTGACTTTGGCCTCCAGGTCAGCTAGGCTAATAACAAGTGCTTGTAATAAGGAAGATTATTGCAAATAGTAACCAAACCCTCTTCGTACAAAAAACGGCAGTACCGGGTAACTTCCAGCCAAGCCAATATTTAAACGCACGGAGGGCCGGAACAATGATGCTTCAAAAGATGATTATGGCGGTCATGGTTAGCGGTTTCCTGCTTCAGCCCGCTCTCGCGGAAATGATTTGCCCCAGCACCGAGTACACCCCTTCTTACCGAAGTGACCAGCCCATTGTTGATGCTGATGAATTGATTACCATCCAGGGTCCGCTTCTGCCCGGCGGCAAGATTTTCTGCCGGGTGACCCATTACGTCGAATACAATGTCAGGAGCAGGATTGAGGAAGGTACTTACAACAATCTCAAATACCGGTTTTGGTACTCCAACGGCAGTGGCGCCGTGCAAGGATTGCCAACCAATACCCTCGATTACGAGCAGGATAAATATGGGACCAATTGGAGTCTGGGTTGCCAAAAATATCAAGCTGATGATGCTTATTGGTGTTCACTCTACAAGCCGGCTTTGCGAGTTGTAATAACCAAAGATGCTTCTTACCTCGTCAGCGTTGGCAGGAGCCATTACCCTGGTTCCTCAATCACGGTGCGGGTAGACGATAATGAACCAATCCAGGAAACCGGGAAGACGGTTTTTTCAAAACAGCAGTCTGCGGCTATCGTGGAACAGCTAAAGCGGGGCGAGTCCGTATTGACTCGCTACCAGGAATGGCCACACCGGGAGGATAAAGACGAGGTAATCGATCTTTTTGGTTTTAAGGAGGCCTTGGCGATTATGGAAAAAATTCATCAGGTGGCCGGACCAGGAAATTAAGCCTGACCTGGCGCTGACTATCCTGCTTGGCCTTTATAACTTCTCGTTCATCCGGGCCAAGGTTCTTTTGCCAACCCACAGCAGGCCGGCGCTGGAGATGACCACCAGTACCAGGGGGATCAGCCGGAGACTGCCCTCCAGGCTGGGATTCTGGACAAACGCCCAGATTTCGGGGGCGTCCTTGCCGAGCATGAAGAAAATCAGGGTCCGGGGCAACATGCCGATCATCGTGGCGGCCATGAAAGGGATGAGGTTGAGCTTCAGCACCGAAACCGCCACGTTGACCATGGCGAAGGGCAGAACCGGGGAAAGGCGGGCGAAGATGAGCATGGAGAATTGATCCCGGCGGATCTTTTCGAGAAAGTGGTGAATCCGGGGGTGGTGGAAAATTTTTTCGCCCAGCAGCAGGTCCCGGGCCAGCCGGCCGAACTTGCGCCCCAGCACCGCGGCCAGGGAATAGGAGATCAGGATCCCCGCCAGGCCGTACCAGGAAAAAAAGTAGCCGCTGATAACGGCGATGAAAGTGGTGGGCGTCAGGGCAAAGGCCATGGCCGGGATGGCGGCCAGGTGAAAAAAGGCCAGCGCCCAAAAGGTTCGCTCCGCCAGCAGGTGCTGATTGACCTGGAAAAAATAGATGAAGGAGGAAGAAACCAACAGCGGGAGAACGGAGAAAAAGAGGAGCAGAAAAAGGAAGTTTCGGCTCTCTTTGAGGATCCCCCAAAAGGATAGACTTGGCAGCATCTTTATCGCCCCGCTCCCGGCAACGCGGCCAATGTCGCACGGAAGCCAGCCACCACGACATCCCGATCCATGATTTGGGCGATCATTTTCACCTGCCAATTTTCTGCAAGTTTTCTTGCCGCAGCGCTGGAAATAACACCACCGGCATCAGCTCCGCCGGAGGAGGAATGAAACCTGCCGAGCCGGTTCCCGTTTCAGGGCGCCACCCCCTGGATTACGCCCGAGTCGTTGGGGCCCATGAAATCCAGGCGGGTAATCGCGCTCACCCCGCAATCGGCGAGCATTTGCCGCACTTCTTTTTCGGAATAGGAACGGCCATGGTTGCCGATCAACATATTAAGCGAAAACAGGGCGGGAAAAAGGGGGCCGGCCTGGTTGTCGTCAAGCAGGAAGTCGTGAATCAGGATCAGCCCCCCCGGCTCCAGGGCCGCCACCGTGCGGGCAATCAACCGGCGACATTGCTCGGGCGAATTTGAATGAATAACCTGGGAAAGCCAGGCCACGTCGTGCCCTGCGGGCAACGGATCGTGGAGAAAATCACCGGCGGCAAAGGCGATGCGGTCTTCCATCCCGAACTTCTCCGCCGTCCGGCGGGCAAAGGGTTCGGTGGTGGGGCGATCAAAAATCGTGGCCGTCAGACCGGGATTGGCCAGACAGAAATGAATCGCGTGCACCCCCGGCCCACCCCCGAGATCCAACAGCCGTTTGCGGCCGGCAAGGTTGATTTTCGCGGCCAATTCGGGGGCGATGGCCATGCTCAGGTTGTACATCCCCATTTGGAAGCTTTCCCGCTCCCGCTCTTCGCCATGGGAACGTTTGGTCACCGGCTGACCACTGACCACCGCCTGGTCGAGCTGGCTCCAGCCGTCCACCAGATGGTGGTGGTGCATGACCATGTAGCCTACATATTCGGGCGATTCCCGATCAAGGAATACTCGCGCCTCTTCGGTATCCAAAAAGCCCTCCTCGGTCTTATCCAGCAGATCCATGGATGTGAGGGCGTTGAGGAGCAGTTCCACTCCGCGGGGTGAGGCCTTGAGGCGGGCGGCCGCCTCCACCGCCGTCAGCCTCCGCTCGGCGAGCAGGCTGAAAACTCCCAGTTTAACCCCGCAATGAAGGGCGCAAGGCTGCCAATAGCCGCCGGAGAGGGCGAGAATTCTGCCTGGACCGTGTTTTTTCGTACTCTTCATGAAACCTCCATCTTGGCTGGCGGAATCAAGCGATTCCGCTCTCTTTACCTGGACCTTGGCGGCCGACAGCGGACCCAGTTGGCCTGACTTTCGCAAGGATTACCGAACCGGCATCAAATGACTTGCCGTTTCCGCATAATAAGCTGATAATAAAATGAGTATCAAGTATGGTTCTCTTAACAATTAATCTATTAACCACATGTGGAGGAGTTTATCATGACCAGCAGCAAATTGGTGGTAATTCTGGCTTTGGGGACGGTTATCATGACCGGCTGCGCCCAGCCGACGACCAGAACCCAGGAAGGGGCCGTGTATGGCACCGCGGCCGGAGCGGCAGTGGGAGCCGGGCTGGGACAGGCGATCGGCCGCGACACCGAGAGCACCTTGATCGGAGCGGGGATCGGCGCCGCCATCGGCGGCCTGGCCGGAGCCGGGGTCGGCCGCTACATGGACAACCAGCAGGCGGCCCTGCAGCGGCAGTTTGCAGCCAGCGATAGCGCCAACATTCGCCGGGATGCCAACGTCCTGTCGCTGACCTTCAAGTCCGACCTGCTTTTCGACACCGATTCGTCAACCCTGAAGCCCGGTGGGTATCAGGAGATCAGCCGGGCCGCCGAGGTCCTCAACCAGTTTCCCGAGACCCGCCTCATGGTGGCGGGCCACACAGACAGTGACGGCCCCGAAGCTTACAACCAGGCCCTGTCGGAGCGCCGGGCCGAATCGGTCCGCAATGCCTTGGTCGCCCAGGGGGTTGCGCCGGGACGCATCAACTCCATTGGTTACGGCGAAACCCAGCCGATCGCCGACAACTCGACGGCGGCCGGCAAGCAGCTCAACCGCCGGGTGGTGATCACCATCGTGCCGCAAGGCTCCTGAGCGCAAAACTCCACCCATAAAAAGAGCCGCTCCGTTATCGGGGCGGCTCTTTTTATGGCCGACCAAGGACACCCTGCCAGACCGGGGAAAGCTTACCCACCCATCATCTTACGGGGCACATGTCCGCACCGCCGCCCGTTTACGCCCTCATTATCCCCGCCTTCAACGAAGCGGAGGAACTGCCCGTCACCCTGGCCGCGGTGCGGCGAGCCATGGCCGCCCAAAACCTGCCCGGCGAGTGCATCGTGGTGGACAATAACTCAACCGATGCCACGGCCGAAGTGGCAAAGGCCTGCGGGGCCGACCGGGTAGTCCACGAACCGGTCAATCAGATCGCCCGTGCCCGCAATGCCGGCGCCGCCGCCAGCGGGGCCGAATTCCTGATCTTCGTCGATGCAGATACGCGAATCGAAGCCGCTCTGCTGACCGGCGCTCTCCACCTGCTTCGTTCCGGCCGCTGCGCGGGGGGCGGCGCCGTGGTCCGTTTTGAGGGCGAAACCAAAATTGTCGGTCGCTGGGCGATCAAACTCTGGGAGTGGATTTCCCGGCTCACCCGCACCGCCGCCGGGAGTTTTTTCTTCTGCCGGCGCGATGCCTTCGCAGCCGTCGGCGGCTTCGACGTCAGACTTTACGCCACGGAAGAAGTGTGGCTTTCGCGCCGGCTCAGGCAATGGGGACGCTTGCGGGGGCAAACGTTTGCCATTATCACCGACCCGCCCGTCTGGACTTCCGCCCGCAAACTGCAATGGTATTCCAGCCCCCGGATTCTCGGCTGGATAATCTTCATGCTGCTGATGCCGATCGCGGTGCGCTCGCGCAGACTCTGCGGTTTCTGGTACAAGCGCCCCAAATCGACCAAATAATTGAAACAACTTGGCCAAAAGTCTCAAACGCCCTACAGGTGACTTTTCCACAACAAAAAAGGGCTTAACCGCAACCGGCTAAACCCTTGATTCTGCTGGAGCCAACGAGCGGAATCGAACCGCTGACCTGCTGATTACGAATCAGCTGCTCTACCGACTGAGCTACGTTGGCCTGCCGCCCTGCGGCGTTGCCTTTCTTTAACCTAAAAGGGCCGTTTGCGCCAGTGGCAATTTCCCGCGTTAAATGCTAAAAAAGCTAAAGAGCTCTGTAATATAAACCTGATGACGATCCTGCCGGAACAACCGGCTTCGGCACAGGATCAGGTGATGCCGCCGCTGTTGACCCTGCCAGCCCCAAAGAGGTTATGAAAACCGCGACTTCCCCAATCAAAATCCTGGTGGTGGACGACGATGACGCCCATCGCTTTATGCTGCGGGCCATGCTGGACGAATGGGGCTGGCGCACGGCCGAAGCGGTGGACGGCGCCGCCGCGGTAGAGGCCGTGGAGGTGGAGCCCTTCGACGCGGTGCTGATGGACGTGCGCATGGCCCGGATGGACGGGATGGAGGCCCTGCGCCGCATCCAGGCCCATAACCCGGCGATTCCGGTGGTAATCATGACCGCCTATTCCTCGGTGGATTCGGCAGTGGAAGCGATGAAGGCCGGGGCCCGCGACTATCTGACCAAACCTTTGGATTTCGAGCGGCTGCGCCTGACCCTGGCCAAGGCTCTCGATCATCGCCAGGTCGAGGAATCCCGCCAGAGCCGGGGCGCAACGGGATTGCCGCCGGAATTCGACTCCGGCGGCATTATCGGCCAGTCCCCGCCCATGCGGGAGTTGCTGGAAATGATCTCCTACGTGGCCCCCACCGAGGCCACCGTGTTGATCAGCGGCGAATCGGGCACCGGCAAGGAACTGGTGGCCGCCGCCATTCATCGCAACAGCCCCCGGCGCGATGGCCCCCTGGTCAAGGTCAATTGCGCCGCCCTGGTGGAAAGCTTGCTGGAATCGGAACTTTTCGGCCATGAAAAGGGCGCCTTCACCGGGGCCGACCGCCGCCGCGAGGGCAAGTTCCGCCAGGCCGACGGCGGCACTCTCTTTCTCGATGAAATCAGCGAAACCTCCCCGGCGATGCAGGCCAAGCTGCTGCGGGTGCTCCAGGAGCATGAAATCCAGCGGGTCGGCGGCCAGGAGACCATCAAGGTCGATGCCCGGGTGGTGGCCGCCAGCAACCGGGTGCTGGAAGAGGCGGTCCAGGCCGGCGAATTTCGCGAGGATCTCTTTTACCGCCTAAACGTGGTGACCCTGACCGTCCCGCCCCTGCGGGACCGCAACGAGGACATTCCCCTGCTGGCCGCCTTTTTCGTCGAAAAATTCGCCGCCCGCAACCGACGCCGGGTGGAAGGCATCACCCCCCGGGCCATGGACCTGCTGCTGCGCTATTCCTGGCCCGGCAACGTCCGCGAACTGGAAAACGCCATCGAACGGGGAGTGATCCTGATGCGCGGCGATTACCTGGACGAACAGAGTCTGCCCTTGAGCCTGCGCGGCCCTGCCGGCAACCCGGCGGGCGCTGCGCCAAACGCCGCCTCCATGCCCTCCTCCCTGGAGGAGGCGGAAAAGCTGGTTTTGCGCAAAACCCTGGCGGAAACCGGCGGCAATCGCAGTGAAACCGCGCGCCGCCTCAACATTACCCGCAAGACCCTGCTCAGCAAGATCAACAAGTACGGCCTGGGCTGAAACCACCACCACGAGGAAAGCAGCCATGAGCGACCCCATCCGCGTCGGCATCAGTTCCTGCCTGCTGGGCAATCCCGTCCGCTACAACGGCGGCCATCAGCGCGACCCGTACATCACCGACACCCTGGGGAAATTTTTCGAATACGTGCCGGTCTGCCCGGAGGTGGAATGCGGTCTGCCGGTGCCCCGGGAGACCATGCGCCTGGTCGGCGATCCGGAGTCCCCGCGCCTGCTGACCAGTCAAAGCGGCATCGACCACACCGACCGGATGCTAGGCTGGGCCCGGCGCAAAGTTAAGGAACTGGAGGGCGAGGATCTGCACGCTTTTATTTGCAAAAGCAAGTCGCCCAGCAGCGGCATGGAACGGGTCAAGGTTTATACCGACGCCACCAACCCCCGCAAGATCGGGGTCGGTCTTTTCGCCCGCGAGCTGCAACGGCATTTCCCCCTGCTGCCCATGGAAGAAGAGGGACGGTTGCATGACCCGAATCTGCGGGAAAATTTCATTGAACGGATTTTCGTATACCGACGCTGGCGCGAACTCCAGGGCCAACAGCAGAGCCGGGGCAGCCTGGTGACCTTCCACACCGCCCACAAGCTGCAGATCATGGCCCACAGCGTCAAGCATTACCGGGATATGGGCAAGCTGGTAGCCAACCCCGGCGGCCGCCCGCTGCCGCAACTGTTCGCCGAATACGAAAAAATGCTGATGGAAGCCCTGGCCCTCAAGGCCACGGTCAAGAAAAACTGCAACGTGCTCCAGCACATGGTGGGCTACTTCAAAAAAGTCCTGAGCCCGGGGGAAAAACAGGAGCTGCTGGAACTCATCGAGCGCTACCGGGATGAATACCTGCCCCTGATCGTGCCGATAACCATGCTCAATCATTACGTGCGCAAATACCAGGTCGGCTACCTGGCCGGCCAGTCCTACCTGGAACCCCATCCCCAGGAACTCAAGCTGCGCAACCACGCTTAGCAAGACGGCCACAGGAGAAAATCATGCGTGAGATTATCTTTATTGGGGACTCACTGATCGAATACTACGATTGGAACGACCGTTTTCCCCAGCACCGGGTTCACAACCTGGGCTGGTCCGGGGAGACCCTCGAGGGTTTGCGAACCAGAGTCGGCTCCTACGAACAAAGGCCGAAGCCGGATTTCATTTTTATCATGAGCGGCACCAACAACATCGCCAGGGAAGAAACCGGGGTCATCATGACCTACCGGGAAATCATCAACCAATTCCATAACACTTTTCCTGACGCCCGGATCTTCATCCACAGCATCCCGCCGATGCTGCTGCCCTGGGTAAAGCCCGAGGTGATCACCCAGGTCAACGACAAACTCCGGCAACTGGCCGACGAAACCGGCTGCGGCTATGTCGATATCCACACCCTTTTCCTCCAGGCCGGGGTGGAGGAATGCCTGGAGGAAGACGGCGTGCATATCTGTGAGAAAGGCTATGAAATCTGGTCGGCCTTGATTGAAGACATCCTCAAGCATAATCCTTGATGGAAACAATACGAAGCGGGTTTTGCCCAACGGTGACAGGCAGATATTTATGATGGAGAGCGGCGAAAACGACCGGGAACTTATCAGGGTGATCGGCGATTTTCTGGAAATGGGTTATCTGGACAATATCCTGGCCATGTTCAGCCAGGATCCTTCCCATTACCGATTAAGCGGCGAGTTGCTGCGGGACGAGCGCTATCGGGTCCGTCTTGGCCTGGCGGTACTTTTTGAACAACTGGCCGGCGAACGGCCCCTGGAAGCGCAGCAGGCCATCCCCTTTCTGACCCCGCTGCTGGCCGCGGAATCCCCCCTGCTGCGGGGCGAGGCCGCCAATCTGCTGGGAATCATCGGCACGCCGGCTGCCTTGGCCCCACTGAAGCAACTTTGTCACGACCCCGACCCCCAGGTAGCGGAAATCGTCGGCGATATCCTCGGTTCCTGTAGTTGAGAGGGAAGTTCCCGCGCCAGATAATACCAAACCTCCTCGCGGCTAGGCTGCGGCAAGCTGGATTGAAGCTTCAAACCACGCCCCCCGCGCGGGGGGCGACGGAAATACGTCGAGGC